>NZ_JBHMCY010000012.1:0-130233 GCF_042430725.1 Streptomyces cinereospinus
ACCACATCAACGAGCCATGGGACGGGAAGCAACACCTTGATGATCTGCAAGCCCTTAGGGTCCAGTAGTCGCGTACGAGTTCCTACTGCTTGACGTCCAGGAATCCTGGAACCCGCGCGCCTTGCCCTGCGAGGCGTCGAAGGTCGCCTTGCCGTCGACGTTCTCGCGCTGGTACTGCTCGATCTGCTCGATCGATCCGAAGTACGTCGCGCTGAACTGCTCGGACTCCAGGAAGATCAGCCCGTACCCCTCGAGGCGGGTGTCGTGGCCGTTGTCCCGCAGCGTCTCGACCATGTCCTCGTAGCCGGGGTTGCCGGGGGCGATGGTGCCGACGAGGGGCAGCCGGTAGTAGTCGCAGCTGATGACCTGGGCCAGGTTGGTCTCGCTGACGTTGTGCGCGGTGCCGTACATGTTAGTGATCGTGATACCCATGAGTGGGTGTCCTTCCCGGGGTAACAGCGGGCGCCCGGTGCGGCCGGGTCGCGGCGGGTTGTGGTTGTTCGGCGAAGCGTCGACGGTACGACTCACGCACGAACCGCGTCCGCGTACTGCGCTTCCAGGTCGGCGCGGCCCTCGGGGTCGTCGCCCTGGAGGTCGTGGTCGTCGGCCTCCTGGTCGACGTCGTCGGGGCCACCATGGACGGTGCAGACGACGTCCTCGTCGTCGTCCAGGTCGCCGTTCAGCGCGCGGTACAGGCAGGTGACGCTGCAGGCGGGCGCCCAGGCTCGGCCGGTGCATTCGTCGTCGCGCGGGCACGGCACCATCACGTCGCCCTCGCCGTCCACGTCGGTGCGCGGGGCGAGGGTGACACCGCGGACCTGGGGCTTGTGGTCAGATATCGGGCACGCCGTTCCACCGGTCCGGGGTCATCGGCGGATCGAGTTGGGATTCATCCTGGGATCCGATTCTTCTTTCTCCGGACCACGGGTCGATGAGGCGCTTGGCCGGTATCTGTGCCGGTTGTCGTTCGCCCGTCTCGCGCAGGAGACGAAGCGGAACTACACGGACGACTACTGCCTGTTCTCCTGTGGGGACGCGGGAAGACATGGCGCGACGCCACAGCAGACGATCTGTGGGACTGCGAGGACTGGCGGACCCGCTCGCTGCGCAATCCGCGCCGGGTGGGTGGGGCACTGTGGACCCCCGGGCTGGCCGCGCTGACCCGGCTGTACGAGTGGGCGGCGCGGCGCGATCACGTGCCGGTCAACCCGGTGCTCATGCGGTCGGTCGTCGGCCGGAGCGGCCAGCGTGTTCTGGTGCCGACGGCCAGGGTGAAGAACGGGCGGACCAGCGAGGTCCGTTGGCTAACGCCGCGGGCATTTCGCCGCTGGCTGGAGGTCGGTCTGCGTGGGCATGGTGCCATCGGCGGGGTGGGCGGGGCGGCTGGCCGACCGCAACGGCGAAGATGGGCGTCTCAGAAAACACGCGGGATCTGCTCTCCGTCGGGGTGGCGGCGACGACCGTGCGGCCGTGCCCCGGCACCCTACGGCGCGGCACTGACGATGCGATTCACGCCGGTGCCGGCTCGCAAGCGTTTGGTGTCCTGCCCGTGGCGGCCGCGATGCTCACGGCCGCCACCACGAGCGTCTCCCCGGCCCCGGTCCCTGCCCGGAGACGACCCTTCCGCCCGCTCGCCGTACCGCTCCCCCAGTCCCGGCCTCGCCGACGGCCGGCACCGTGGTCTGCCAAGGCCATAAGCGAAGCCCCATGCGCCGCGTCCACAGCGGCCACGTCACCAAAACCGAACAGGTCCTCCTGGCCCGCACCGCCGCAATCCCGCTCCCCGCAGCCCGCCATCCGGACCACGACAGCGGCCCAAGCGCCGACAGGCTGGCGCAGCACGATGCCGAAGACGAGGACGACAGCATCGACGACCTCGACGACCTGCCCGACGAAGACACCGGGCCCGCCGCTTCCACCGGCTTCGGGCTCTACGACGCAGACGAGGAAGCCGACAAATGGTGAGCCCGCGCCCGCAGAGCGCACACAGCACGGCCACCGACGGCGAACACGACGTTACCGCCGAGCCCTTTTGGCCCCTGGCCACCTGGCAGGGCTGGCACCGCTTCGCCACCACCGACCCGCCCGCTCCCCCCCAGCCCGAAACCCGCCCGCAGCCGCGACAACGCCTCGCCTACCACTCCGCGTTCGTGACCATCCGCACCCCCGCCATCAGCACCCTCGCCGCCCAGGTCCGCACCCTGATGATCCTCGGCCGCCATCAGCAGGCCACCGCCCGGCCCTCCCTGATGAACACCGGAGTCGCCGCAGCCGGGAAAACCACCGCCCTCCTCCAAGTCGGCCGCCAGCCACCACCCCACACACCGACAAGCCCCCGCCGAGCGTTACGAGCGGTCCACCGCGGCGATGCTGGTGACGCACGACGGGGCGCATCTGGAACGGATGGACCACACGGTCGCCAAGACGGACGGACGGTCGGCTGGCGCCGCCGCTCACCGCGTCGCGCTGATCGCGGGCCATGGAGCGGTTTCCCGAAACGGGAAATCGGTCCAAGGCGTTGACAACGATGTCAGATGCGTGGTCAAGTCTCCGCGCTGGTTCACGGATTCAGGAGAGGGACGCCGATGATGCCCATGCACCAACTGCTGAGGAGAATCCGGGCGCGTACGACGCGGGCCGCCGCAGTCCCGATTGCCGTCGCCATCGCCTGGGGCGGCCTGCTTGCCCCCGCGTACGGCGTACCGGCCTCCGCCGCGCAGGCCGCCGCACCGGTGGCCGACGACCCGGCCGCACTGGTCAACCCCTTCGTCGGCACAGAGAACTTCGGCAACACCTTTCCCGGCGCGAGCGCCCCGTTCGGCATGGTGCAGGTCAGCCCCGACACCGGCGGCCAGGGCGGCTACGACTACCAGCAGGACAAGATCCACGGTTTCAGTCAGACCCATCTCTCCGGCGTCGGCTGCTCCGTGGCGGGCGAACTGCCGCTGATGCCCACCACCGGCCCGGTCGACACCGTCGACCCGGCCCGGTACCGCTCCACGTACGCCCACGACGACGAGCAGGCCGAACCCGGCTACTACCGCGTCGGCCTGAAGACGTACGACATCGGCGCCGAGCTCACCGCCACGCCCCGTACCGGCTGGCAGCGCTACACCTTCCCCGCGACCGGCGCGGCCAACGTCCTGTTCAACACCGGCAAGGCCAACCAGCGCGTGTACGACTCCGAGGTGCACGTCGTCGGCGACCGCACCGTCGAAGGTCGCGTCGAGGCAGGCAACTTCTGCGCCGGCAAGGACCGGCACACGGTCTACTTCACCGCCACCTTCGACCGTCCCTTCGCGTCCCATGGCACCTGGCGCGGCGACACACGCACCCCCGGCGGCCGCGACGCAGCAGGCGAAGGAGGCAACGGCGCCTGGGTGACGTTCGACGCGGCCGCCGACCGGGATGTCGTCGTCAAGGTCGGCCTGTCGTACACGGGCCCGGACGGCGCCCGGAAGAACCTGGCCGCCGAGACGGGGGACTCGTACGACTTCGACGCCACCCGCGCCGCCCTCCACGCCACTTGGCAGCGGCAGCTCGGCTCCGTGAAGGTCGGCGGCGGCACACTCGAGCGGCAGCGGGCCTTCTACACCGCGCTCTACCACGCCCAGTTGCACCCGAACGTCGCCGGCGACGTCGACCGCAGGTACGCGGGCTTCGACGGCAAGGTGCACACCGCCGACGGGTTCACGCCCTACCAGAACCTGTCCCTGTGGGACACCTACCGGCCGCAGAACCAGCTGCTCGAACTGCTCCAGCCGACGGTGGCCCGCGACGTGGCGCTCTCGGTCGTCGCCGCCGGACGCGACGGCGGCTGGCTGCCGCGCTGGGCACTCGCCAACAGCGAGACCAACATCATGACCGGCGACCCGGTGACCCCCTTCCTCGTCGAGGCCTGGTCCAAGGGGCTTCTCGAGGGTCACGAGGACGAGGCGTACGCGCTGCTGCGAGAGAACGCCACCAGCACTCCGCCGGCCGGCTCGCCGTACAACGGCCGCTCCGGCGTGGAGCACTACAAGGCGCGCGGCTACGTCCCCTCCGGCCTGGAACTCGGCAGGGACTGCGCCGACAAGGGCGGCGACAACGATTGCAAGCACCCCGCCTCCGCGACGCTCGAGTACGCCGCGGCCGACGCGTCGCTGGCACTGATGGCCGACGCGCTCGGCCATGGCGCCGACGCCCGGATGTTCGCGGGGCGCGGCCAGTGGTACCGCAACCTGTGGGACGCGGAGATCGCCCAGTTCCGCCCCCGGACGGCCGAGGGGACCTGGCTCACCCCCTACGACCCGGTCGAGGCGGCTCACCAGTTCCACGAGGGCGGCGCCCACCAGTACCAGTGGCTCGTCCCGCAGGACCCGGCCGGACTGGTCTCGCTGATGGGCGGCAGGGCGGCCACCGAGAAGCGGCTCGACGGGTTCTTCGCGTACGACAAGCTGCTCACCGACCCGGAGCGCACCGCCCGCGAGGACTGGATCTCCGCCCCGTACGACTACTACGGCAAGCCCACGTACAACCCGAACAACGAGCCCGACCTGCACGCCCCGTACATGTACCTGTGGGCCGGGGCGCCCGCGAAGACGGCGACCGTCGTGCGCGCCGCGATGACGCTGTTCACCAACGGCCCCGACGGCATGACCGGCAACGACGACCTCGGCACCATGTCCGCCTGGTACGTCTTCTCCTCCCTCGGCCTGTATCCGACGATGAGCGGCGGCGACTTCCTCGCCGTCTCCAGCCCGCAGTTCTCGTCGGCCGTCGTCAGGATCGGCGAGTACGGCACACAGCAGGGCGGCACGCTGACCATCGAGGCGCCGGACGCGAGTGACACCACCCGCTACATCCAGCGCTCGGCCTTCGACGGCAGGGATCTGCGCCGGACCTGGCTGGAGTGGGACGCGCTCGCCCGCGGCGGCACGCTCGCCCACGAGCTGGGGGACAAGCCGTCCTCCTGGGGCACCGGCAAGGAGGCGGAGCCGCCGTCGGTGAACCACGCGGCCGCCGACTCCCGCCGGCACCTGGACGCCTCGTTGCGGGCCGGTTCCGACGTGGTGCCGAAGAGCGACACCGCGCAGACGGCGCACCTTGCGCTCGACGTGCTCGGCCAGGCGCCCGGCGCGCTGCGGGTCACTGTGCGGGCGACGGCGCCCGAGGGGTGGCAGGTGCGGATGCCGTCCGCGTTCGACCTCGACTCCCGCCGGCTGCCCGTGCAGCGCACGGTGGAGCCCGAGGTGACCGTACCGGCCGGAACGGCGCCGGGCACCTACACGGTGCGGTTCGACATCGCGGCTACGGGCGCGGGCAGTCTGAGGCGTGAGGCGACCGTGGAGGTCCGCGAGCCGGGCTCGTGCGCGGCACAGGCGGGCGGTCAGTGCGCGGTGGACCTCGCACGCGAGGCGAACCATGACGGCACCGCGACCGTGGCCGCGTCCGGTGAGGGTGACTTCGACGGCGGCGGTTGGAGCTACGACGCCGCGCTGCTGCCGAAGACGGGCCCGGTGACGTGGGGCGGCGTCACCTACCAGGCGCCCGACGCGTCCGGTACGGCGGCCAACTTCACCGAGGCGCGCGGGCAGTCGCTGCTGCTGCCGGGCGGGAGGCACGGCTCGCTGCGGCTGGTGGCGGCCGCCCACAGCGGCACCGTGTCCACGACGCTCACCGTCCGCTACACCGACGGCACCAGCGCCGAGCTGCCCGTCACGGTGGGCGACTGGGCGGGCTCCGCGCCGGCGGGCAGCACCGTCGCACTGGACATGGACCACCGGATCCGACGCGGCCAGGGCGTCGACGGCCCGTCGGTGCGGCTGTTCGCGACGGCGGCTGCGCTGGCCGCCGACCGGACGGTGCGGTCGCTGAGTCTGCCGGACGACCGGCGGATCGAGGTCTACGCGATCACGCTGGACTGAGACGCGCGTGAGGGGGACCGGCCCCGGGCCCCCTCACGGCCGGGCCTGGCTCTTTCGTATCGAGGCGGCAGCCCAGAGCCCGCTGAAAGTCGCCGTCCTGAAGCCGGTCACGAAGCGCTGCTCCTACGTACATGTCGGCCCGAGGCTGCGACGCTGACGTGGAGGCCCCGGTGCAGCACCGGTACGTACGTCGCAGAGCCCGGAAGGAAACGCGTGCTGCTGCCGCTCCCCCGCAACACGGTGACACCCGGGAGCACAGGGTGCGGCCTGCGAAGCGCCACACAGCCTGCCAGGATCACGGCCACGCGTGACACCCGGCTACAGGTGCCGGGTGATGCGCCGCCCTCGCCGGCCCGCACTGCACTCCGTCAGCGCAGGGCATACCAGGTGAAACCGCGCGCCGTGCAATGGCCTCCGCTTGGCTGGCTCCCATGCTGGTGGGTTGTGGCGCCGCCTCGGCCGTCGTGGTGGCCTGGAGCGCCTTGACGGTTCTGGGTGCGCAGCGGTGAATGAGAGCGGGTGCGTATGGCGAAGCGAGGACGTTCGTCCCTTCGGCAGCGCGCCTGATCGGCAAGCGGGTCCGGGTGCGTCCTTGCTCAAACGCCTCGGCTGCCCGCACACGCCGCGCCTCGGCCAACTGCGGCCGTGACAAGACATCTCAGAGGATTAGCAAGTCAAGTCGTCTGCCCGACCCGGGTGACGGAAGGTGGGGTCGCACCTCATCGATCGGCGTACGTCAACATGGACTGCCCGGCGGAAAATCATGTGGCGGCCTGGCAGGGCGACCTATCGGTGAGGGTAGAGTCCGTGGATCAGATCGAAGACCAGATCTTGGCTGAGGAGCTTGCTGCTCTGGGCGCGGTGAGCGGGGGTAGTGGTCGCTTGGTTCGGGTGGTGGCCAAGCTGATGAGGAAAGACGTCCATGAGATCGATCTACTTGTTCCCTTGCCGTTCGACGATGCGGTGAAGCGCGTCTCCGGTGTGCTCGGGGGCGCGGGCCGCGCAGTCGAGACCGTGTCAGTTGGCTCTGGCGAGGACGAGACGATTCGCGTTGTCGCCAGCGGCGGTGTCGGCGGTCTGAACCCCGTAGTGGTGACGGCGCGGGTGCTGAAGGCCGATGAGGCCGCCTCGGAGGTCTGGCTTCGTGCAGCTGCCAAAGAGGGTCTGATCAGGCAGCGAGCTGGGGAGAAGACCGCCGTCCGTCTCGCCGCTCAGCTGAGCAAGGCAACCGGAGCGGACACGGCAGGTGAGTGAGCAGCGGGCCGACAGCAGCCCGGACCATGCCTGAGCGTCTGACGCTTCCGGAGACAGAGCCAGCGGCGCGAAGGCGCGTTGTTCTCCGCCCGCTCGCGCGGCGCGGGCTGCGCGGCCGGCCCGCCATGTGTGGCCGGCCGGGTGGTGGCCGATGCCGGATACGGCCAGATGCACTCCTTCCGGGCCGCTGTGGCCGATCGCGGTCTGGACTACGTAGTGGCGGTCCGCGGTGACACCAGCGCCCACCCCGGCGAGGCCGTGCCCACCGCGCCGGAGCGAGAGGGGCGGATGGGCGCCCCGCGGCTGCCCCGATACCGCGGGCGGGCCCGGTCCCTGAAGGATCTGGTCACGGCCGCCGGGCGGGGCCGGCTGCGGCGTTGCATCTGGCGGCAGGGCAGCAAAGGCTCGATGGCCGGCCGGTTCATCGTGATGGAGGTCCGCCCCGCCGGTGTCGCGGCGACGAAGGCAGCGCGCGAGGGTGCTGGTGGCCGTGCCGGATGGGACGGCGTTCTGCCCACCGAGACCCTCATCGCCGAGTGGCCAGCGCACCAGGATGAGCCCACCGACTACTGGCTGACCAGCCTGCCCGCCGACACCGCGCTGCGGCAACTGGTCCGCATGGCGAAGATCCGCTGGCGGATCCAACACGACTGCCGCGAGCTCAAGCACGGTCTGGGCCTGGACCACTTCGAGGGTCGCACCTGGCGCGGATGGCACCACCACGTCACCCTCGTCACCGCCGCCCACGCCTTCCTCACCCTCCGGCGCCTGGACCCAAGGCCCACACGCCGGCCTGACCTTCTCCCAGGTCCTCCAGACCCTGCCGGACCTGCTGCTGTGCTGGACCGGCGCCTGCCCCACCTGCCACCGCAACATAGAGGTCGTTTTCGCCCGATGTTTCATCCAGAATCGGCTGTTTGATCTGTGGTGTCGGGTCGCGCCAGGAGATGGTGTTCTCGCTGGTGAGGCGGCGGGCCATGAGGTCGGTCATGGCGAGGTGGGTCATGGTTTCGGAGCGGACGGGCAGGGTTTCATAGTCGCGGGCGAGGCGACGGTGGAGCATGAGCCAGCCGTAGGTGCGCTCGACCGCCCACCGCTTCGGGATCGTGGTGAAGCCCTTGGTCCCGGGTGTGCGTGCGCTGATCTCCATGTCGATGCCGAGGGTGGCGGCATGTTCAACGAGGTGCTGGCGGTAGCCGCCGTCGACCCAGACCTTGCGGATGCCGGGGTGCTCGGCGGCAACCTGGTCCAGGAGACGGGTGCCGGCCACGGAATCCTGCACACTTGCCGCGGTGACCAGCACCGCGAGCAGGAGTCCGAGCGTGTCGGTGACGATGCTCCGCTTGCGTCCCACGATCTTCTTCCCGGCATCGGTGCCCTGGCTGGAGGCGGGGACGCTGGTGGAGGTCTTGACGCTCTGGGCGTCGATCACGCAGGCCGATGGCTCGCCGTTCCGTCCTTCCTTTTCCCGTAGGGGTTGCCTGAGCGGACCGTTGGGCTGGGCGAACACGCCGTCCTGCTGCCACTTGGCGAAGTAGCCGTAGACCGTGTTCCAGTGTGGGAAGTCGTGCGGGAAGCAGCGCCACTGGACCCCGGTGCGGTCCACGTACAAGATCGCATCCATGATGTCGCGCAGGTCATGTTCCGGCGGCCGGCCGAAGTCCAGGGCCCTGCCGCGGCGCTCAAAGCCCCAGGCCGAAAGCACCGGCTCGATCAACTCCCAGCGGGCATCGGACAGATCACTCGGATACGGGCGTCGCGTCGGCATGCTTCCGGCGTACCGCCGCGGACCGAGTGCGCCCAGGCGCACAGCGACAACAACGGAAGCACACGTCCGCAAAAGCCGGGCGTCGGTTGCGTCCAGGGAAGTGGTGTACGGGTTCGACCTGATCCGGGGGTTTGCTCCGGCATCAGGATGGCGCCCGCATAGACGAACGGCCACCGGCTGATCTTCGAGATGTCGAAGCTCGAAGGAGATCAGCACGATGACCGCACCCGACAGTCCGCCCCTGCACGCCCTCGTGGAAGACAACCTCGCCGCGGCGAGTCCCGATCTGCTGCGCGCGATGGTCAAAACGTTCACCGACGCGCTCATGTCCGCGGAGGCCGACACCCTCTGCAACGCCGAATACGGCCAGGTCAGCGACGAACGCGTCAACCACCGCAACGGCTACCGCCCGCGCGAGTGGGACACCCGGGCGAGAACGGTCGAACTCGCCGTCCCCAAGCTGCGCCTGGGCAGTTACTTCCCGCACTGGCTTCTCGAACGGCGTCGGCGGGCCGAGCAGACCCTCATCTCGGTGGTGGCGACCGCCTTCCTGCTGGGCGCCAGCACCCGCAGGGTCGAGAAACTCGCCGAGTCCCTCGGGGTCACCCAGCTGTCGAAGTCCCAGGTCAGCGCGATGGCCAAGCACCTGGACGAGCAGGTTGCCGCATTCCGCAACCGGCCGCTGGACGTCGGCCCCTATACGAGCAGGCGGTGATCGAGATGCTCCATGACTGGCACCGCTCCGGAAGGATCTGCGTCACCCGTGATGGTGTCATTGAGTGGCAGCCTCTGTGAGGAGCACTCCTGAGCCGCTCGCAGGCAGGCCCGCACCGGTGTCCGGCGCGGGCCCGTCCCTTGTTTCGGTGGAAGTTGCTGGTCAGTCCTCCGTTGCGTGGGGAAGGCCGTCGTCCAGGACGATGCGGATGGTCTCGCCTTGCCCGGCGACGCCGGCGAGTCGGGCCGCGATGCGGTGGTAGGAGGTCACAGCCATCGCCCAGTCGCCCTCCCGCGGAGTGGCGGTGGAGCGGGTGTTCCACAGCTCGATCAGCAGGGCGATGAGGGAGCGCCCGGACAGTACGGTCCGGACGCGGCCTTCCTTGAAGTCCTCCACAGCGGGCGGGGTGCGGAAGTGGCTGTGGTCGACGGCCAGGGCAGCGAGCCACTCCCAGGTGTCTCGGTGCGCGATCAGTTCCGCGGAGGCCACACCGGCGGCCTTCAGCAGAAGTACACCGTGGCCGACTTGTGGGTCCTCCGCGCCGGCGGACGCCTGTGGCGTGGCACTGGGAGGCTGGGCGCGGGAAGCGCCCGTGCCCCCTTGGTAAGCGGCCTCGATGGCGTTCTTGAGAGCGAGGTCCTGCTCCTGGCTCGCGGCCTCGGACTGCGGCTGGCGTTCAGCGTTCTCCACGGTTCCCCCCTGAGTGTCGGACGAGGCGGCCGGATGTGCCGAGGTCGCGCTGGTGGAGCCGGAGCCGGCCTCCGCTCCCGACTCCGTCACCTGGGGCGCAGTCTCCTCATGGCCCGTCTGCGTGGCATCGCCGGATGTGGCTGCCAGCGCGAGGGGGCGGAGGACGTCGGCCAGGTCCAGCAGTTGTCGGAGCTCGGCCCGCGTGTCGTTCAGGTCGCTGATCATCCGGTCCTGGCGTCGGCGTACCTCCCGGTTCTCCTCGCGCAGTCCGGTAACGCCCCCCTCGATCTTTTCGAGGATCTTCAGGCGGCTCTGGGCGACCTCGCCGTGCAGGGCGGTCATTCCGACCGTCGGATCGTCGAGACGGTCGAGACGCAGGAGCTGTTGCCGTATCGCCGTCAGTTCCTTCATCGCGTCGCCGAACGCGTCTTTCCACCTCACGTGACCTCCTGGCTACCCTGTGTGATGCGACCGCTCGTATCTCCCCACATGGACTTCGCGTGACGC
This sequence comes from Streptomyces cinereospinus, assembly GCF_042430725.1. Taxonomy (NCBI): domain Bacteria; kingdom Bacillati; phylum Actinomycetota; class Actinomycetes; order Kitasatosporales; family Streptomycetaceae; genus Streptomyces; species Streptomyces cinereospinus. The sequence goes on from NZ_JBHMCY010000012.1 coordinate 10,841, forward strand.
GATGGTTTCCAGCCCTTCCCTGGCCGGGATCGAATGACCCACCCCCGCACTCCTGTCGTCCGGTCGTCGACGTCGAGGACGGGAGGGTGCTGGCGTACTGCACCGGCGGCCTGGTCCTGGACGTATCCGCCAGGAGCATCCCCGCCCTGGTGGACTGGACGCTTGGTGAGGGGAAGCTCGGGCAGCCGAAGCTGTCCGGGCCGGGCAAGGACGCTGACCCGCTGCTCGTGGTCACCGAGGCCGCCCTGGAGCGCTACGGCCTCCCCGTCGCCCTCGCCGAGGAGGAGCGGCTCGCCGGGCGCCTGCCGGAGGGCCACAAGGTCATCAAGCAGCTGGTCCGCGCGGAGTGGAAGCTGACCAAGCGCGGGTTCGGGCCGTGGGCGCGGATCTACCGCCCGGCCACCGGTTGGAAGCGGGCCTGCGTGCAGCTGTGCATCCCGTCGTGGCAGGCGCTGGACACGCGGCACTGGGCGAGGCCGGGCAGCTTCCGCCGGCGGAGCTCGCCCGCGTGCTGGGCGTGTACGCGTCCCGGGTGATGACGCCGCGCGGCTCCACGGCCGTGACCGGCCTGGAGCTGATGACAGCGCTGCACCCGGCGACCCGGGCCTCCGAGCGGGACGCCGACGGCGAGCGGCACTCCGAGCACAACCCCGGCTCGCTGGGCAAGGATCCGGTCGACCCGGCGCCGTGCGAGGCACCCGACCGCGACCCGGACCTGGCGATCGTCGTCTCGGCGATCAAGGCGACGGTCAAGGGCGGCCTGGGCAAGCTCCGCGAGCGGCCGCGCGGCGAGGGCTGGAGGCCCGGGCGGCCGTGGCGCGCCCTGTCCCGCCCGACGTGGCGGCCGGACATCCGCGCGGCGGTCATCTCCCGCACCCGCATCAACCTGCACCGCAAGATCGTCAAGCACGCGGCATTCACCGGCCAGCACCCCATCGCCATCCTGTCCGACTGCGTCGTCTACGGGTTCGATGGGAACCACTCATCAGCCAGTACCTCAGCGCCCGCGACGGTCAGCCGACGGCGCCTGATGTACTCCGACAGCGGCATCCCGGCGAGCGCCGAGAACATCCGCCGCAGGTGGTACTCCGAGGTGGCCGCCACCCGCGCCAGTTCGCCTACGTCGACGGAGCTGTCGAGCTGCCGCTCGATGTGCTCCATGGCCTGATTGAGCCGCTCCAGCACGCTCGCCTCCAAGATCCCGACCATCGATTCAATCAGGCGCGGCCCTGAACGCCGCACCCGATAAAAGCGGTGCGGCAAGTGTCGGGTGACCGGGACGGGCGGCGCCGCACGATGGAGGCATGGACGACACGACCTTGGTATCCCGCTTCCTCCTCAACGGCTTCGTCAAGCTGGAGGGCGCCGTCGCGCCCCGCGTGGCCGCGAGCTGCGCGCAGCTGCTGTGGCGGGAGACGGGCTGCGACCCGGACGACCCGGAGACGTGGACGCAGCCCGTGCGCTGGGTCGGCGGGATGGCACAGGGACCGTTCGCCGCTGCACCCAACTCCCCGGCCCTGCACCGGGCGTAGGACCTGCTGGTCGGTGCCGGGCGCTGGGAGCCGCGCTACTCGCTCGGCACCTTCCCGCTGCGCTTTCCGCACGAGGAGGAGCCCGACGACGCGGGCTGGCACATCGAGGGCAGCTATGCGGTGGAGGGCGAGACCTGGTCCTTCACCAATCTCCGCTCACACGGCAGGGCCCTGCTGATGCTATTTCTGTTCAGCGAGGTGGGGAAGAAGACGCCCCGACTCGGATCCGGATCGGCTCCCACCTCGACGTGCCGAGGGTGTCGGAGCCGTACGGGGAGGAGGGCGCGAGCGGCCTGGCCATCGCGCCGGACCTCGTGGCGGCATCCGCCCACCGGCCGCTCGCCCTCGCCACCGGTTCCCCAGGTGACGTCTTCCTGTGCCATCCGTTCCTGGTGCACGCAGCGCAGCCGCACCACGGGGCGCGACCGCGCTTCATGGCCCAGCCGCCGCTGATGCCAGCCACGCCGTACGAACTGGAGCGGGCCGACGGCGCGTACTCACCCGTGGAGATCGCAATCCGCCGGGGCCTGGGGAAGGCCACCTCCGGTCCTGACGGGGAGGACACCGGACCCCCAACCAGAATGCTCGGCTCCGCCAAGTAAAGCGCTCATCCGCCGACTCGCGCACTCGGTCACACCGGACCGATGCGGTCCGGGCTCGCTCGCGTACCGGGAACGACGTCACGCCTGGAGCGTGGTGTCCGAATCCGGGCTGCGTGGGGTTGGTACGACGATGCCGGCCTGCTCGGCGGCAAGCGTCTGTTCGACGAACTCTTCAAGAGCGTCGCCGTCTGAGCGACCGTGACGTCCTTCGTCCACGTCGCTTTGTGCCACCAGCAGGACAGCTCGAATCGGTACGCGCCATGGGCGAGCTCCACGTGCTCGATCCATGGCACGTGCCTGCATCGGCGGGTGCGGATGATGTGGCGTTGCGTCGCCTCCACGTGCATCCGGGCGGGGGCGGCGTGGTACCGGGCGGGCAGAGTGCGTCGCTCCAGGCAGCCGCGGCACTCCAGCAGGTGCAGGGCGGCACCCGCCTTGTTCCGAAGGAAGGAGTGCGCGGTGCTCTTTCCCTCGTAGGTGTTGGAGCTGCCGCACAGCGGGCCGCGGACCAGGCCGTGGTCGTGGTCGTGGTCGTGGCAGTGATTCCGGACCGCTGCCCGAGCCTCCGAGCACAGGCGGCACAGGTAACCGTCGGCGCGGGTGCTGCGCGTGCGGGCCGACTCGTACAGCACGCCGCGCAGGTGGCCGGTGTACCGCTGGAAGGTGGCTCCCGAGCACGGCGGGCACAGGGTGACGTAGCCGAGAGGGCTTGGTGTGCGCCAGGCACCCCGAGCGCGGGCCCTGGGCGCGGCAGCGGCTACAGGTCCGGGCTCCGTCCTGGCCGGCCCCGGCCGCGGCGGGCGGGGCCGGCCACGGCGACCAGGTCCTCCGTCACCTGCTCGCGGCGGTCGAGGAGTTAGGCGTAGGCCCTCGGCAGGAGCAGGCTGCCGCCGGAGCGGGTCATCAGCTCCAGCGGCCGGGTGTCAGCGATGTTCGGCGGCGTCCGCTGGAGGCCGCCATGAACTCTTCCCGGGTCAGGTCACCGGGCAGCCCCTGGGCGCCGATACGTTGCCAGCTGTCGTTCCCGTCGTCGTAGTGCCGCTGCTCCTGGTGCTTCTGGCGGGCGTGCCAGTACATTCAGGAGGAGGCGATCTTCTCCCGCCAGTCGGCCCACCCCCGCTCCTCCGGGTCCTGGTCGTCACGCTCGCGGTAGGGCGGCACCTGGAACTCGACGACGTCGCCCAGGTCCAGGCGGAAGTCAGCGAATGCCTGGGCAGCGCGTCGGATGTCCCGTTCGTCGTACGTCCACTTCGACCTGTTCTTGTAGCAGCGGATCGCGATGTCGCCGATGACGACGTGGCCGTGCTGGCGCAGCCGCACCATGTGCACGAGGTCGTCCGGGTCGAGCGGGAGGGCGGATGCGGCGGAGATCTCCGCGAAGTACGTGCGGGCGAGCCGGGGGCTGATCTGGGCCATGCCCGGATGGTGGCAGCGGGGTCTGACAGCGTCCCCTGCGTACTCGCACGTGGGAGCGGATATCCGTAAAGGCGCGCGAGTGCAGGTCTATTCGCCGTCCTGGAAGCCGTGCTCGAAGCCCTTGAGGACGGGGTCCGGTTCGGCAGCCGCGCCGCACAGCGAGCACAGCCGCACCCCCGGCTGCTCGGCTGCGTCCAGCGGCAACACCGGCGCCCCCGCCGGCGCCTCTTCGCAGTCGACGGCGTGCACGACACCGCCCCGACCGGGACCGCGGCCGCCGGCCCTCGCCAGTACCCAGCCGGACGGCCGCCGCCGCACCAGCGCCTCCTGGACGGGCGAGGACGGCTTCAGGTACTCGGTGGGTACAGCATCGTACGAGACGCCGTCCACGGGCCGCACATGGTCAGGAGCGCGCACCCAGACGCGGCGCGGTATTCGGCAGGCTCTACCGAGTCGCCATACTGGTGAAGAGGCGGTATTCGATCCCTGCACTATTCGTGCAGTGGCCTGCGACAGATGGTGCCCACAGCCCGTCGTATCGCCGGTACGGGGGCGCCCGGCGAGCCTTCCTGGACCCGTTGCCCAGGGGTGCCCGTCAACCGGCTTCCGGTGCGCTGTAGGAGAACTTGTGCCCGGCGAAGTCGGCGACGTGGACATACCCAATGCGTTGGTAGAGGGCGTTGCTCGTGGGGTTGTCCGGGTCCGTGAACAGGACAACGTCCGTTGCCCCCGCGGCAAGCGCGCGCCTGCTCGCCTCGACCGTCACAGCTCCCGCGTAGCCGCGGCCGCGGAGGTGGGCGGGGGTGTAGACGGGGTCGATCCGGACCATGCCGCCGATGACCGAGGTCGCGGCTGCCATCGAGACGGGGGCGCCCTCCTGGGTTTCCCAGATCGTGAAGTGCCTGTCGCCGAAACGCGAGTCGTCCCATGCACCGGCGTCGATCAAGTCGATGGAGTGCTGCTCCCCGACGTCGGCACAGAATTCACGGCACCAGCGCACGACTTGCTCACGGTCCTTCCCATCCGTGAGGCGCCCCTGGCCTTTCGGTCGCGGCTGCGGTGGGGTGAGCGAGCCGAGACGGTAAAGATGCGTCCTCCAGAACCTTTCCGGGGCCGCGCCCGTGTGCTGCTGCCATGACTCGGCGAAGGCGCCAGCGGTGTCGTGGTCCGCGATGACGTGGGCCGGTGAGTAGCCGAGGCCGGCCAGGTGGGCAGCCAGGGCGTCAGTCTGCGCGACGGAGAGAGGCGTGAGGCCCAGGCGTCCTCGGGGAGTGAGATAGAAGATCGCGCGAACTTCGCTCTGTGACTCCAGCCGGCCGAACACGGCAGCTTGCTCGTCGTGATCAGCCGCGCTCTGTATCCGCAGCTTCTCGATGTCCGTCAGCGGCGTGTTGTGCAGGGCGGCGCGCGATGACAGGAAGTCCCCGGCTTGAGCAAGGAAGTCGTCGACGTCTTGGGTGAGGTGCCAGTCATCCAGGGGCATGCTTCATGATCCCGTACGGCCTCGACCCGGGGCCGTTTCTTCAACGCTTTTCCGCCACGAACCGTCCCCCTACGGGCTGTCCCGCGATGATCAAGGAGCCCCCGTTCGTGGACCCACGAGCTGTCAGAGGCGACTGTGCGCCGCACCAAGCCGACATGAAGTTCGTTCGCTGAGCCTGGGAAAACCGTTGGACCCGCCGGTGGAAGCGCGTCATAGGGTTCGGGTCACGAGACGCGGTCGGCGGAGAGGGAACGGTAGATGGCGGGACTGTACGAGATCTGGCAGCGGGCAGAGGTGTCGCGCCGGCTCGACGTGTTGTCGGGCTTCATCGCGATGTGCGTGGCGGGGGACGACGACGCGCGACGCCGTCTCGCCCAGCTGGTTGCTGACGCGGACGCGGCCCTCTCCGCCTCGCCCCCGGATTTGTCGGTCGCCTCGGAGCACCTGGACGAACTCGTCTGGTGGGCTGACACGGAGTGGGCCGATCACCCCTATCGTCCTGTGGAGGCCCGGCCGGACGAGGCCGATCGGCAGACGCGTGACTACGCGAAGGACCTCCGGCACGCCGCACTCCCCGTCCGCGTTCGGGACCGGATGGTCGGCATCGAACTCAGTCTCGAAGTGGGATTCCTGGCCTTGTGTCGCCAACCGGGGCTGGACTGCCGGACCCGACAGGACATCTTCTACGTCGCCGGACGTGCTGCGATGGCCCTCGACCTCGGGCACCTGGAAGCGGCAGAGCGCGAGATCCGGCGCATGGAACAGGTGGGTTCCGTGGAGCAACGGGAGAGCCACTGCGGCTGAGTCCCGGCTTTCCGAGGTCCACAGGTGTGGAACTACCTCTCCACGTGGCTGGTGTGATCACGGCGTCGGAACCGCGTTGGATAGCCCCGTTCAGCGGCCTGTAACCGAGCGACTTCCGCAGGCTGAGCGCTATGTTGCGCCGAGAAGGTGCTGCGTTGACTCGCCGGGGGCGCCCCTGGTCACTGCCGCTGGAAGACCGGGTGTTGCTGGTCACGGCGTACTGGCGAATCATTCTGACACTGCGCCGGCTTGCCCCGTTGTTCGGCGTTTCCAAGTCAGCTGCCGACCGCATCATCGACCACGTTGGACCGTTGCTGGCGCTCAAGCAGCGGCAACGCTTCCGCGCCGGCACCGTGCTCATTGCCGACGGCACGCTCGTGTCCACCCGCGATCACAGCGCCGCTGAGCAGTCCACGAACTACAGGTACTCCACCAACCACCAAGTGGTCATCGACGCAGACACACGGATGGTCGTTGTGGTCGGACGGCCTGTGTCCGGGAACCGCAACGACTGCAAGGCATGGGAGTTGTCCGGCGCGAGGACCTCCGTCGGCCGTACCACCGTGACCGCGGACGGCGGTTACAGGGGCACCGGCCCGGTCATCCTTCACCGCCGCGAACCAGGCCGGGCAGAACTCCCAGCCTGGAAAGAGGAACACGACACTTTCCATCGCAAGGTCCGAGCCCGCGTCGAGCACGTCTTTGCCCGCATGAAGAGCTGGAAGATCCTTCGCGACTGCCGCCCGAAAGGCGATGGTGTCCACCACGCCATGCTCGGCATCGCACGCCTACACCACCTGGCCCTCACCGAATAGAGGCAAGCCTGGGAGCGGTACGCCAGGCGACGACTCAAGAGGTCATACACGGGACGAGGCTTAGTCCAGCGCGGGCACGTTGGAGTCCTGCATAGGGCTGGTCCGGCGGAAGGTGTTCACCCGCCCCGCGCCGAGATCCGCAAGAGCACAGGTGAGATTCCTTCTCTGGGTTCACCTGCACGGGCAGCTCGGGCGACGGCCGCATCCGCACCATCACCACCCCGGTCTCACCCGCCTGCGCGAAGCAGATTCTCGGACTCCAGGAGGCCGGTGCGACGGAAGAAGACCTGCATCCGATCGTCGCTGAGGCCGTCATCGAGTCGCATTTCATGGAACAGGGCACCCGCGCTGCTGGCCTGCGCGCCATTTTCACACACGTCCAGTCCATAGATTTCCGGTTTCTGGCACGGTCGAATTCGGGGCCTGCTAAAAACGTATTGTGAGCCGAAGCAAGATAGCTGTCACATAGGCAGGTTTCTTGTCACCGGCGGGGCCTACTGCTGATAGGCGGCTGGTCGCGCGTGAGTGAGTGCGCTCCACCGCTCCAGTTCGTCCAAGTGGCTGCCGACTGCTGTTGCCTGGGCGACCTCTTCGGCTTCCTTCGGTGTCGGTTCACCCTGGCGGGTGATCAACTTCAGCGGCCAGGCCGGAGTGCCCGACTGTTCGCCGTCGAAGGGGTGCCAGTCCCAGGCGGCATCGAACCGCCAGGCGCGCCCGTCCCGGTCGGCAACCTCATCACCCAGTTCGAGGAAGGCGTACGGACGGAAGACCAGCTCGATGCGTATGGGTTCGCCGCCGGCCGGATCGATCGTGTAGCCCTGGTCCTCGAGGGAAGGGTCGTGGGTCTCACCCTGCTGTAGGACCTCAAGGTAGGACGCGGGCCGGGGCAGCATGCCGGTGACCAGGGGCGGATCGAAGCGGTGGACTGCCTGAACATGCACCACGGTCGCGGGGATTCCCACCAGGCAGGTATCGCCCGGCTTCAGTGCGGTCTCCGCCGGCTCCGTCCGGAAGATCTCCCACTCGCGGGCCGCGGGCGTTGGAAGCGCCCTCTGGCCATTCCACCTGAAGTTCTCGGCCTGTGGGTCCACTTCCAACCACGGCCACCGCACGGACACGTGGTAACGGGTGACCCCGGTAACGGTGGTCTCAGTGAACTGGCACTCCAGCAACAGCACGTCACCGGGCCTGTAGTCGTGGCTCATGAACGCATTCTGCATGCCGTCACTGACAGTGGTCGATCGCCTTGGCCAGGTGCTCGGCGTGGGCTTCGAGTAGTGGCTTGAGGGCGCCGTAGTAGGGCTGGTGGTCGGTGGTGCGGAGCCAGTGGAAGACGTTGTGTCGCTCCCGGGTCCAGACGGCACGTAGTGCGGGGTCGGGGGCGATGTGCGGCGGGCAGGGGGCGAAGTCGGGCTCGCCTTCGGTGACGCGGGTCCAGATGTAGGCGCTGACGGCCAGGCGTCGGCGGTCGTCGCTGAGGGGTTTTCGGTGGCTGGTGAGGTCCGGGAGCCGGGTGAGTATGTGCTGCCAGTCCTCGGGTTCCAACGTCCAGGTGGCGAGGACCTCGCGTCGGTGTTGATAGTCGATGACCGGGCCTTTGAGGAGCTCGGCGGTGATGGCGTCGAGGGCCTGTTCGAAGTCGCGGGCTTTGCCGCTGGCGCGGAGGCGGCGGTTCAGCAGCTGCGTGTAGCCCATCCTCTTGTTCTCGGGGTTGATCCCGAGAAACTGGGCGGCTGTGTCCAGGCCGCCGCCGCGTGCGCGCCGGACGAGGAAGACCGCGGCCGCGCGTCGGCGCATCTTCGGCGTGGTGTCCGAGAGGAAGCCGAGGTGGCGGTCGGCGAGTTCCTGGGGCAAGCACGCGGGGATGTGTTCGGGTCGCAGGCCGACGCCGGTGGCGGGGAGGCGGAATCCGCCTTTGCCGGTGCGTCGGAAGGTGGGAACGATCGTGTCGGCGGCCTGCTGGAAGCGCTCGGAGCATGCGCTGCGCTGTTTCTTGAAGACGTTGTCCCAGATCAGGTGCCGTGTGGGCGGGATTCCGGTGCGGTTTCGGTTCTCCTCCGGTGCGAGCGGGGAGAGCGCTTCGCGTAGATCGTCGGCGCTCAGGATGCGATCGGTGACCTGGAGGAGGCCGGCGCAGGCGAGCGCGTCGACGGGTGCCGCGGTGGAGCGGTAGGGGCGGGAGTCGACTCCGTCGTGGATGGCGAGGTGCCGGTCGACGGCGGCGGCGAGGGGGCGGGTGGTGCCGACCGGCTGGATGCGCGGCCAGCAGATCATGACCAGGCCGGTGAGGAGGATGAGTTCGGTGAAGTACTGCTGTGCTTGTCGTTTGGGCCCGGTGGAGGCCGAGCTGGCCAAGGATCTTGCGCTGGAGCTCGAGCAGAGCGGGCCCGGGCTGATGGTGCCGTGGGTCGTGCGCAAGCGGCGCCCCGCAGGGGGCGCCCGGCAGGCTGGTCGGAACGTCCTGGGTCGGTGAGGACCGGCAGTGGGCGGGGTGGACCCTAGCGGCGGCGGGGCGGGGGACCAACTGTGTCCTGCTGCTGAAGTTGATCGGCTTGTGGCAGTGGGGGCAGAGGTGTTCCAGGAACATCTTGTGCTGCGGGCAGGCGAAGACGACGGGCAGGCGCCAGAGGATCCTCCAGGGCCCGCCGTGGGCGTTCTGGATGTCGGAGCCGTCACCGGCGAGGCAGCGGGGGCAGTAACGGGCGGTTGTGGGGAACAACCAGCCGTCCGCGTGCGTGGAGTAAACCTTCCCGGCCCGGGCATTGGCGACGCTGCGGGCTGCCGGCGGATAGCGGGAAGCGAGAGGTTCCAGTGTCATCGCGCGGACCTCGCGGGGGTCCAAGCGGGTGGTGGCAGCGAAGTCCTTGGTCTCGGCGGGGGTCAGCCGCGTCGAGAGTGACGCGCGGGCCCGCCTGAGCCGGTCCTGTTCGGTCAGGCCGGTCTGCCGGGCGAGCTCGTGGGGCGAGATGTGCAGGCGGTGGGCCAGACGCAGGACGAAGCCGGCCAGGGACTCGCCTTCCAGCGGGTCGAGGCTGAGTCCGAAGGGCCGCAGCCCGGCGCCCACGGTCGTGTTAGCCACCGGCGGCCGGCCTGTTTCCGCGGTCGTCGAGGACCGTGTTGCGGCCGCGCCGGCGGCGGTTCTTGGGTTTCGTGGGCGGGGCGGTGGCCTGTGGGATGTCGGGGACTTCGCCGGCGCCTGGGTCGAGGTCGTTCAGGTTGCCGAGGTGGATCGTGGTCTGCGCGAGCAGTTCGGGGGTGAGGCGTTCCTCGCCGGTGAGGATCGCGTCGGTGCAGCCGTCCTCGATCAGCCGCCGCAGGAGGCCGACGACGCCGCGGGTGCGGCCGAAGAGGTACTCGGGCATCTCGCCGGTGGTCAGCATGCCTTCGAAGGACCGCAGGAGCCGCAGCTGGTCCTCGATGCCCGCCAGGTGGTCGAGGAAGGCGGTGATGCCGGCCGGGTTGGAGTAGTCGAACGGGTCGAGATCGACCATGTCGAACCGGCGGCCCGTCTGCGTGGCGGCCGCGGTGCTGTGCCGCCCGCCCCGCACGTTGTCGGGGAAGATCCACTGTCCGGTGCGCTGGTCGACGTAGGCGCCGCGCAGGAGTCCGGAGCCGGGGATGTCCACGCCGATCAGGATCAGGGTGACGTTGAGGTCCATCAGCTCCCGGATCAGGTCGAGGGTGTCCTGGTCGTCCTCGCGGTGGAGCCGGAGCCGGGTGATGTCGTCGATCAGCAGGGCGATGGTGTGATGGTCCCGGATCGCGTCCCGCACTGCTCTGACCAGGTCGTCCAGGGTTCCGGGGTGCGGGTTGCCGTAGACGTTCAAGATCGCCTTGCAGAGGCCCTTGGGTGTCGCGCGGACCGGCAGGCGGCAGTAGGCGACGGGCACGAACACGTCCCGGGTGCCGGGGGTGGGACCGGGCAGCAGCTGGTGGTGGACCTCGCGCCAGACGTCCTCGAAGGACGCGGCCGCGTCGCAGGCGGTCTCGGTCTTGCCCTGGAACCCGCCGCCGTTGATCATCAGGCCGTCGCGGGTGCCGGGCATGAACTTCACCGCGTTGTTCTGCAGCCGCCCGCGCATCAGGTTCGCGACCCGCGCGCTCATCGGCGTCTCCTGCAGCCGCATGTTGACGTGCGTCGCGGTGCGGTGCAAGTCGTGCAGGGCCCGCCGCCGCGGGCTCAGGCTCTGGTAGTCCGCCGGCGTGAGCCGCGGCGCGGGCACGAAGGTGCCGCGGATCTTGCGCCATTGCTGCCAGCCCTCCCAGCGTGTGCGGTCCGGCGGCGGGCCGGCCCGCAGGAACGGGACGACCGCGTGCTCATCCGGCGTCGTCTGGTCCACCACGGTCCTCCTCCAAGTCGTCCTCGGGCAGGACGAACACGCTGCGGGCTCGGAAGCTGTGGCCCAGCTCGGGCGGTGGGACGGAAGCGGGCCGGACGGCCTCCCGCCGCCGGCGCCGTTCCCCGGCGACCGCTTCCTGCGTCTGGCGGGCCCGGCCCGGCCAGCTCAGCACCCTCGCCGTTTCCTCCCCAGCAGGAGCGGGGGCGGGTGGTGGGGCCGCGGCCGCCGTGCTCGGCGGCCGGTCGGCCTGCGCGGCCTGGCCTGGTGCGTCTCGCGGGCGTGCTCGGTGCGCTGGGACTTCTTCATCTGGGTCGGCCACTTGCTGACGGGGATGTTCGAGCCGATCAGCTCAAGCAGCACCGGCAGCAGTTCGGCGTCCGACTGCGGCTTCAGCCCGGCCGCCGCGGCCTTGGCGAGCAAAGCGCTGGCCCGCGCGTCCCCGAAGGCCGGCATCTGCCCGGCCTGGGGCATGCCCGTCCAGGGCAGCGGGTGCCAGTCATGGCTGATCGGGTCCTGGAAGAACACCTGGCGCCGATCCCGCGGGTCGCGGCGGATGAGCCACTTGCCCTTGTGCTTGCCGCCCCGCGTCGACAGCTCGCCGCGGTAGTCCCGCAGGACGTCCGGGTCGTCGTACCAAAGTCCGCGGATCTTCACCCCGCGGCGCTTGTCGATGCGGACGTAGTGGGCGGGCAACAGCTCGTAGAACAGCTCCGGGGAGGGGATGTCCATCGCGAAGCCGGTCTGCGCGAACGACGCCGCGAACAGCGAGTTCGGGCTGTGCGAGCCGTCCGGATCCCAGGCCGGGGCGTACTCGCCCAACTTGCGCTTCTGCCAGACGCCGACGATCCAGGTCGCGATCAGGTGCTCGAGCTGGTCGGCCGTCAGCACCGCGTCCGCGGCCGGGTCGGCCCCGCGGTCAGCGACGTCGACGCCGGTGTAGCCGACCAGGTGCTCGAACAAGAGCTGCCGGATCACGCCGAACGCCCGCTCGACGGCCGCCTTGTCGGTCGGCCGCAGCACCCGCGCGGGCAGGACCTGGCAGCCCAGCACCCGCTCGACCTCGACCAGGTGGTGGTTGCGATAGACCGATCCGTGGTCGGTCGTCACCGTCTCCGGAGTGAAGAACGGCAGGCCGGCCACCGCGTGCCCGGCGAACTCGGCCACCACCGCGGCCGGCAGGCCGGGGTGGGGCCATTCCAGATCCTCGCCCCAGTCCGCCCGCATCGGCAGCGGCATCGTCACGTCCCGCAGCACCATCGCGACATCCACCGAGGTGTCGGAGACCACCGTCAGCCGGAACGCGACCAGCGAGTGCGTGCAGACGTCCAGGGCCAAGGTGAGGTGCATCTTCACCGGATCGCCGAAGACGTGCTCGCGGACCATCACCGGCAGCACCGTGGTGTCCAGCGCGACGACCTGGCCCGGCCGGTGCACCAGGACGTGCCCCTGCGACTCCGGCAGATCGGCCGATCTCGCATAGCGCTGCCGGGCGCCGCCGGGGCCGAACCACTCCTGCCAGAGCCGGCGCAGGGTGTCGTAGCTGGGCACCTTCGTCTCGGGCCCGAACTCCTCGCGGACGTACTGGCGGATCATGCGGTCCTTGGTCCGCATCGACACCTTCGCCATCCGCTGCGTCTCCTCGCGGACCGCCAGGACCGCCTCCCTCACCTCCTCGGAAACCGTCCGAGTTCCGCCGCTGCGACGCAGCCACCGGTCGTCCGCGCAGCCGACCAGCCCGAACCGGCGGCGGGCGTTCTCCCACCGGATCAGCGTGCGGTAGCCGACCGAGCCCAGCCCCAGCAGCCGCGCGTGCTGCGGATCCAGGGCCGCGAGCTCCGCCACCTTCGCGTGCCGGCGCTCGGTGAGCGTCGTCGTCGCAGGGTCGTACTCGGCTCTCGGCTCACCCGGGCCCGGGTGGAACGGGTCACCGGAGCGGAACCCGGTCGCCACTTCCAGCAGGTGGGCCATCCGCAGCTCGGTCAGCTCCAACCGGCCCGCATTCAGGTCCTCGGACGCCTTGCGCTGGCGGCCCCGGTCGGCCCCCGCCGCCGACGCCCGTGACGATGGCCGGCACTGCGGATGGTTGGCCGGGAACCTGAAGGTCATCCGCTCGCGGGTGCCGTCGTCCTTCACCAACTGCACCCGGCCCAGGTGCGGTTCGCGCCGCTCGACCGTCCACTCCGTCCCGTCCAGCACCAGCCCGGCGCCGGGGGAAAGGTCCAGCACCGCCGCCGCGGTCACCGGCCCGCCTCCCCGGCGGGCATCACGAGCGAGCGGTCCTGCAGCGGGCCGGCCAAGTCGACACCCAGCTGCCGGGACCACAGCAGATGCAGCAACTGGGCCCGGGCCACCGGCTCACAGCCCGTCGCCGCCGCGAGCTCACCGAACCTCCGCCCACCCCCGGCCTCGGCGAGCAGCACCGACCGCAGCCCCAGCGGATCGGACCTCAACCGGCGCCGCGACGCCATCGCGTCCAGGCCCGCGAACGCGTGCTCGCGCCAGCGGGCGGCCACCGCGTAGCGCCAGCCGCAGGCGACGGCGACCTCGGCGGCCGCGGCGGCCGCGGCGAACGACTCCCGGTCCGACTCCTTGATCAAAGACTCGGGGCGTACGTCGATCAGCCAGACGCCGCGGCGGGTCACCGCGAGGTAGTCAGGGGTGTGGGCCCGGCGCTTCCCGCAGGTCGCGAAGGAGATCTTCAGCGGCTGCGAGACGACATCGACCACGTCGCCGGCGAAGTCCAGGGCCAGCAGCACCCGGCTCTCCCCCAGGCTCTCCGCGCCGTGGTGCCGGCCGGTGCTGGCCATGAACTGCAGGCCAGGACGGTGCCGCTGGTCCCGGCGCCAGGTGAAGTGCCGCATCGGGTCGCTCGTGAGCACCGGCTCCTGTACGAGATCGTGCACCGAGCAGGACGCATCGTCTCCGCCGGCCCGCCACAAGACCGCCCACCGTCCCGTCCAGCCGTCGCCCAGATCCAGACCGGACCTGCCCGCGTCGACGTCCGTCGGCACGAAAAGGTCCTCCCAGCTGCACTGATGCGACCAGACGGACCCAGTGTCAGCGGCGTCGACTACTCTTCCCGACCCGGCGTGTGCAGCGGCCATGAGTCCATGGAAGCGCCGGGGAGAACCTCAGGCTCCCGATCTTCGTTTCTGGTGACAGAAAGACTGCTGAATGAGCGCCTGTGACAAGTCGGATGCCTCGTTGGTGACAACTGGGTTGCTTCGACCGCCCCGGTTGACCAGCTCAGCCGGTCCTGTTGGTGACAACTCCTGAGCTTCGGCTCATATTGTGACCGAGCGCTTCAGTTGGCCGGTGGGTGCGACACCTGGCCAGTTATGCAACATCATGTGCGCGGTCATGAATGGCGGGATGTCGAGGGCTTGCGGTGACGCCGTCAGCGATCAGCGGGCCAGTCCGGGGTGACGAGGCGGCGTACGGCATCAGTGATTGTTGCGCGCTGACGTGCGGGTGGGACCAGGGCGTTGACGTCCTCGGTGTGATGCTGCCACATGTTCGCGAGCGCCAGAACGAGCGCCAGGATCTCCGCGGCCGGCTTGTCCCGCCGGACGCTGCCGCGCTGCTGGGCGGCCTCGATGGAGGCGATCTTGTCCTGCATCGAGCGGGCCACGATGTCGGGCGCCGGCCGTTCCGTGCTTTCCAGTGCGTACCAGGTGAGGAAGCGCATGACCTGGGGGTGCTGCTGCCCGGCGTCGTGCAGGCGGCCGGCGTATTCGGCCAGGTCGTCGGCGTCGATGGGGACCGCGTTCACGGTCTGCTCGGCGATCGCTTCGTAGACGGCCTCGAACAGGCCCTCCTTGCCGGCGGCGAAGGAGTACACCAGGCCAGGGCTGATGCCGGCCCGTTGTGCGAGCCGGTCCACGCGGGCTCCTGCCACGCCGAACTCGGCGAACTCGGCGAGAGCGGCTTCCATCAGTTGCCGGCGCTTGCGGTCGGGGTCACGTGTTGCCATGCGCTCAGCCTTCCTAATGAACGTTCATTTGACAACTCGGATCGACGTCCGCATGCTGAACGTAGTAAATGAACGTTCATTTAGGAGGGTGACGTGGACGACTCGCACTGGACCCCGGCCGACATCCCGGATCTCAAGGGCCGGACCGCACTGATCACCGGCGCCACCAGCGGCATCGGCTACCGCACCGCCCAGGTGCTGGCGGAGCACGGTGCCCGCATCCTGCTGGCGGGCCGGCGCCCTGACTCCCTGGCAGATGCCGCCCGCCGCCTGCGCGCGGACGTGCCCGGTGCCCGCCTGGAGACAGTACAACTCGACCTCGGCGACCTTGCCGCGATCCGCGAGGCGGCCGCCCCGCTCGCCGCGGGCGAGATTCTCGACCTCCTCATCAACAACGCCGGCGTGATGGACGTCCCGGAGCGCCGGCTCACCCGCGATGGACTGGAACTCACGGTGGGCACCAACCACCTCGGCCATTTCGCGCTGACAGCGCACCTGATGCCGGCCCTTGAGCGCTCCGCGGCTGCCCGCGTCGTCACGGTCAGCGCCGTCGCCGCCGCCTGGCGCTCCGGTGATCTCGCAGATCTGATGAGCGAACACGGCTACCGCCCGATGGGCGCGTACGCGAAGTCCAAGCGCGCCAACGTCGTCTTCACCCAGGAACTCGCCCGCCGGTTCGCCCGCAGTGCGCACCGCGCTGTGGTCGTCCATCCGGGCTCGGCCGTCACCAACCTGCAGCGCCACACCTCCACCCGCCGAATGGGGCGCCTGCTCGTGGCCCTCGCCTCTCGCACACTGATGGGCTCTGCCGACGGCGCGGCCTGGCCGTCCCTGTATGCCGCGACCCACCCCGAGGTCGTCAGCGGGGCCTACCTCGGCCCGGCCGGACGCGACCAGACCTCCGGCACGCCCAAGCCGGTCCGGCTGCCCGCCGGGGCTGACGACCCCGACCTGGGAGCCTGGCTGTGGCGTGAGAGCGAACGGCTGGCCGGCGTCACCTTTCCGGTTCTGCAGACCTGACCTTGCCGTGAGTCGAGCGCAGATACGGCGACTTCAAGGGCCCCCTCGCCGTCACCCCAGCCGGTGGGTGTCTTCCAGGACCCGGTAGGTCTCGCGCTGCGCGAGGGGGGCGTCCTCGTCGCGGGCCGGGATGTAGTCCACCACGGTGGCCGTCTCAGAGTCCGCCGGGCACTCGGGGGCGACCAGAAGATGCACGGCCTGGATCCGGGCAGCCAGAAGGTGCGGCCCACCGGCCGGATGATCCTCTACCACCTGTCCGACCTGCGACTACGGGTCACCAGCGCCACCGACCCACCCGTCGTCGCCATCACCCGCAGCATCCAGCTCGACCTGCTCGACCTGCTCGACCTTCTCGGCCTGGAACCCACACCACCCCGCTGGCCGCAGACCCTGAACGAACTGCCCCCGGAGCAGGGATCTGACTCCGCCCTCGGCCGCCGGTGAAGGACGGCACGGCTGCAACGATGCCCTGGTGAACCACTTCTCGTATCTCAGCCCCGGCCCTGGTCATGACCGGCAGCATCTCCCGGAACCCAGGCAAGCCGAGCCCGGCCAGTGGCCGATGCTGGAGGCCGCACTCGCTGTGGTCAATCGCGACCTGACGGCGACCCTGCCGGGCCAGGACCCGCTGATACTGATGGTCGCCCCGTCCTGGCAGCCTCTGCCCCCGAGCGGGATCGACAGGGATCAGGTCTACGTGGCGATGCCGGACGGCCGCTGGCACGGCAACCCGGTCAATGCGTGCGACCCGGAGGAGGGCGACCCGCCGGAGCCGGACGATCCGACGACGGTCCTGGCCGTCGTCGCGGATGCGGCGCAGGAGACCATCACCGAGCTGCTCTCGCAGGCCTGGCCGATCTGCCGGGAACACAAGATCGGAATGCATCCCCGTCCCGCAGGGACCGCCGACGACTGGTACCAGGGCGAAACGGACGCGGCCGGCCCACCGGTGTGGTGGTGCCGGGGCAGCCGGGCCGGCGACTGCCACGACGTCTCCCTGGTGGGCGAGCTGGCCGCCACCCTGCCGGGAAAGCAGCGCCGCGCACTGCGGCGCAGCGAGCGAAAACGAGACGGTCGCCAATAACGCCGGGCCAGACAACTGCGCGTTGCCGCCGGAATTCAAATCGACTGCCATCCGCGAAGTACGGAACTATCCTGCCAGTCCTCGCGCAGCTGCGCGAGCGGCCGGGTCTGCTGCTTGGGCGGGCGGGTCATCTTCGCCGCGATCGCGTTCAGCTTGGCATGAAATTTTGCAGATTGCGGATTTTCTTGAGGTCCCCCTCCTGTGCCGCCGCTTTGAAAGATCCTGTGTCTCAGACGCCGTACGTTTTCCTCGGTTCCGGCCCAGCCGATACTGTGCCAGTCGAAGTGCCCCCCTGGTGTCCGTTCGCTATGGACGGTCGAACAGGCTTGGTTAACTCCACCTGTGATCTCCTCCTTCGCGTCCGACTTGTCCGCCAGGTTCTGGCTCATTACTCGGGATATTGCAAGGGCTCACCTGGTTTACGTGGGCACCCTTTCAGGCCTGATCACCAGGACCCGTATCCGGCGATTTCAGCAAGAGGTGTGAAGATCGCCTCCGGGTTTCCTCTGGTCTTTCGAGCTACCGGCATTCGCTTTTTGGGCCATCCTGTCCCCGCTGGAGAATTGGGCCTTCCTTGCGGTTGGCTTACCGGGCCGTGCCCCGGACTCCATCAGGGTTTCCACGTTCCACACACGTAAGTTGTCGAACTGCCCGAGGACATCAGCACGAGCTTCTCCACGTTGGCGGCGCGGGCAGCAGCGATCACACCGTTCGTACCGTCGTGGTGAGCGTGGAGGAAGACCTGGCGCACACCGGCGAACGCGGTGTGCAGGCTGGCCGGGTCGCCCAGATCCGCGAGGAGGAGAGCCCAGCAGTACCGAGGCCGGTTCACTGGGCGCCGCACGGCAGACGCCGACCAGTTGTACGAGCGAAGCTGATCGCGCCGGCAGGGCGACTGGCGCGCAGGGCCCGGCCCGCGGCCTGAACCCGGTCGGGGCGGGAGCCCGGCCACGCAGCACGGGGACGGACGGTGACCCACATGCCGGCACGACCGAGGCACCACCCGTTGTCGACGGCCCGTCGGCCCCCGCCGATGGTGCGGCCGGCTCAGAGCGCCCGCTCCGCGCGGGGCGCCCGGGCGGGTGCCGGGATCCGTTCGAGGACCCCGCCCGCGAAGATGTCGTACAGGGGCAGCGTCTCCAGGTGGACGTAGCCGATGTGGCAGTCGCACGCGGCCAGCGGGCAGGGGCGAGGACGCAGGGCGTCCAGGTAGGAACCGTCGTAGAGGTTGCCCAGTGGGGTGCGCACGAAGTGGCAGCGGCGGACCGTGCCGTCACCGTCGACCGAGACCACCGAGACGCCGGTCCGGCAGGGCAGCCCCGCGCTGGCATGCGGATGGCGGCTGTACGGGAAGAGCGGGTCCAGGGCCGTCCACCGGTCGGCCTCGGCGTCCGTGTAGGTGTGTCCCTCGGCGGCGTTGATCCAGAGGTAGACGTGGGCGGGCAGGTCGGCGCGGAGGCGGCGGGCCACGTCGAGGTGGCCGGGGAGGCCGACCACACCGACGCTGAACCGGATGCCGCGCATGGTCAGATCGCGGCACTTGGTGAGGAAGCGGTCGTAGGGGGTCTGCCCGGGGTGGTAGGTGCACCACAGGGCGAGGGTGTCCCGGTCGGCTCCGGCCAGCCAGTCGGTGCGGCAGCTGAGATTGGTCTGGATCGCCACCCGGCGGATGTGCGGCAGCCGGGAGAGGTCCACGAGGGTGCGTCGGTACCAGGAGCGCACCAGGCCCTCGCCCCAGGGGGTGAACAGCAGGGAAAGGTGGTCCTCGGTGCGGGCGGCGGCCCACTGGGCGAAACGCTCCAGGGCGGCGCGGTCGGCTCGCAGTTGTGCCGTGCTGTCGCGCCGCTTGGCGAAGGGACAGTACGGGCAGTCGTAGTCGCAGGAGGCGAGAGGGCCGCGGTAGAGCAGGGTCAGGTCCACGGTGTCCGGTCACTTCCTGTCGTACGCGGCCATGGCGGCGCGGACGGCCGGGGAGAACAGGTCGGGGCCGATGGCGTCGGAGTGGGCCAGTCCCTCCGGCGTCAGGCGGAGGGTTCCGGAGACCGTTGCCGGGGCGCCCGGCGCGGCGGTGTCGGTGAGCCAGCCCAGAGCGGCGAAGCGGTCCAGTTCGCGGCCGAAGTCGTCGGCGGGGCTGGTGCCGAAGCGGGCACGGTAGTCCGCCGTGTCGAGCCCGTCGGCCTGGAGCAGCGACTGGAGCAGGTGACGTCGGCGCGCTTCGTCGGCGTCCATGGCACGACCGTACTCGGCGTGGGCGAAGGCGGCCGCCGGGCGGGTCACGTAGTCGTCGATGATCGAACGGATCCGGTTCATGCCGACGGCGTAGTCGAAGGAGTAGTGGAGCGTAGTGGTGTAGGAGCGGGCGCCGCAGCCGAGGCCGATCATGCCGTCGGTCTGGCAGGCGTAGTCGCCGGCACCCTCCGGCGGGGCGTCGGCGCGGCGGAACATGCGCATGGACCGCTGCACGTAGCCATGGGCGAGGAGATGGTCGCGGCCCACCCGGTACAGGGCCAGTCGCTGCTCGTCCCAGGCGGTGTCGGGGTGGCCGCCGAGCCGGTCGAGGCCGGTGAGGGGGCGGACGTAGAGGGGGTAGAGGTACAGCTCTTCGGGGCGCCAGGCCAGGGCTGCGTCCAGGGAGCGCAGCCAGGTGACGGGCGTCTGGCCGTCGATGCCGTAGATGAGGTCGATGTTGAGGACCGGTATGCCGGCTTCACGGACACGGCCGAGGGCGGTGTCGACGTCGGCGCGGCGTTGCGGGCGCACCGCGGCGCGGGCCTCGGAGTCGATGAAACTCTGCACGCCCAGGCTGAGCCGGGTGACGCCGCGCCGGGCGAGCACCGCGAGCCGGTCGGCGGTGGCGGTGGCCGGTGATGCCTCCACGGAGAGCGGCACCGCCCGCAGGTCGGCGCCCATGCGGTGTTCGGCGATGTCGCAGAGGCGGTCCAGTTCGGCGGCCGTGAGGAAGGTGGGAGTGCCGCCCCCGAAGGCGGCCGTGGCGAAGCGGACCTCCCCGGTGCCGGCGAGCGCCTCGCGTACCGCGCCCGCCTGGCGGTCCAGCGCGTCGAGGTAGGCACCGGTAAGACCGTCCGGGGCGCCGACCCGGGTGAAGAGGTTGCAGAAGCCGCAGCGGATCTCGCAGAACGGGATGTGCAGATAGAGGGAGAGGGCGTCCTTCGGTTCGTCCGCCCACAGGCCGGCGAGGTGGGGGCGGTCCTCCAAGGCGCGGTAGGCCGTCTTGTGCGGGTAGGCGTAGACGTAATGCCGGTAGGGGCCGGTCGCCGGCGCGGGAAGGGCGGGGGTGGTCACCGGGCGGCCTCTCTCGGGTCGGTGTCGTCCGGGTCGAGGACGAAGTGGGCGTAGGGCACGGTCCACACGGAGGGGTGTCCGAGGCGGTGGCCGGTGTAGCCGTCCTCGCCGTAGGCGGTGCCGTGGTCGGAGCAGACGACGGCGAAACAGGGACGCCGGCTGCTCGCCGCGGCGAACAGACGACCGATGTGCCGGTCGACGTACTCCAGTGCCGCGGCGTGGGTGGCGCGGGTGTCGCCGTCCTCCCGGGTGGCGCCGGGCAGGTGGAACCAGTTGGGCTGGTGCAGGGCGGAGACGTTGACGAACAGGAACACCCGCTGGTCGGCCGGGAGCCGCGCGATCACGCGTTCGGCGCAGGCGACCTGGTTCTCGAAGGAGGCGGGAGAGGTGACGCCGAACTCAGGGGCCCAGTGGGACTCCTGGAACAGAGCGGGGAGGACCGTGCCGAGGGGGCCGCGTTTGTTGAAGAAACCGACGCCACCGACGCAGACCGTGCGGTAGCCCGCGCGGGCCAGGCCGGTGACGAGGTCCGGGGTGTCGTAGACGAACGTGCCTTCGGCGGTGCTCTCGCTGCCGGCGAAGGCGGCCGCGAACAGGCGTGGGTGCGGGCCGGGTGAGGCGGGCGTGGGCAGGAAGCCCGCGAAGATGGCCTGGTGGGAGGCGTAGGTGAAGCTGCCCGGGGCGAGCCGCTCCTCCCAGCGGCCGCCGGGCAGGCGCCGGGCCAGGTTGGGGGTGCGGCCCGTGGCGGCGAGCTCCGCCGCCACGTCGTGGCGCAGGGTGTCGAGGGTCACCAGGAGCAGGTCGTGGCTTCCGACGATCATGTTCATGTCCGGCTGTGCGGCGGTCGGAGGCGTCGGGTCCGGCGGGGGCATGGTGCTCCTGTTACTTGGTGTGCGAGTGAGGCGTCGTGGTGCAGTGGTGCGCGATGGTGCGAGTGATGCTGCTGTCGAGGTGCTGCGGTGGTGCGGGGGGTTCGGTAGGGGGCGAGAGGTGCTGCGGGGGTGCGGGGGGTTCGGTAGGGGGCGGCGCGAGCTGGTGGGGGCGCGGTCGGCTCAGGAGGCGGCGTCTCGGGTGGTGTCCGGACCACGGGCGTACCGTCGCAGGGCGGCGGCGACCTGCGCGGCGTAGGTGTCCATGCCCTCGGCGCCGCTGCCGGGCAGGCCCGTCAGCCGGGGCAGCAGATCGCCGAAGGCGTTGACCTCGCCGACCGCCGCCCGCCGCCAGTCGACGGCCGGCAGCAGGTCGACGCCGACGCACAGGGTGCGGGGGAAGCAGGCGGCGGCCCGCTCGCACACATCGAGCAGGTCCGTCCACCGGGCGCCGGCCTCCGCCACGGCACGCCGCACCTCGTCCAGATCGCCGCGTGCGCCCCCGAGGTGGAGATTGGTCAGCGGCCCGCGGCTGGTACGCACCACTGCGTGGGTGGCCCGGCCCGCCACCACGAGCACGCGCAGGTCGGCGGCGCGGCCGTGGTGGGACGCTTTCGGCAGCCAGCGCTCCAGGTGCAGCCCGTCGGGGGCGAGCGTGTCGACGACGGCGGCGATCTGCCGTTCGTCGTGGTAGCGCCGTACCTTCAGCGAGTTGAACAGGCGTCCGTCCGGGGCCAGCTCCACGGATGTGGTGGCCCGGATCCGGCCCGCTCCGCCCAATTCCACGGCGAGCACTCCGGAAGCCGACGAGCCGTGCGCGGGTTTGACGAACAGCCGGGGCATCCGGTGACACCGCATCAGCTCCCGCACATCGTCCCAGCCGCCCACCACGGCGGCCGACGGGCCCGAGGTGGGAGATGCGGGGACCGGGACGCCCGCCGCGTGCAGTACGCCATGGCAGAGCCGCTTGTCGAAGAGCACACCGAGGTCTGCCGGGTCGGCGAGCCGGATGCCGCCGCGCAGGCCTCCCAGCGCCGCCGTGAACCGTGCGTACCAGCGGGCCGACCCTTCCACCCGGGTGGGATCGGCGGCGCCGCGCAGCATCCGGTCGACGCCGGCGTTCTCACCGGGGGAGTCGACGCGCACCAGTTCCCTCGCGTCGAAGTCGGCGCCACCCGCGCGGAGGACCCGCGTCCAGGACACCACGCGGGGTGCGGGCAGGCCCGCCGCGCGCACGGCCTCCGCGAAGAGCGCGACACGGCGGTTCTCGGGGTTGCCCACGACCGCGAACCGCGCGGGGAGGCCCGGGAGGGTGCGGCCGGTGCGCACGGTGTGCCCGTTCATTCCCCGACGGCGACGTACCGCCATACCGTGCCGCCGTCGTCCTGGTCCTCGTCGGCGTCGTCGCGGTCGAGGTCCAGAGAGACGCCGGCGCTTTCCAGGGTGCTCCGCAGACGCTCCAGGACGGGCTCGCTGATGTAGTGGTGGTGCAGGTCGAGTTGCTTGAGGTGGGTGAGCGGCTGTCCGGTGAGCAGTGCGGACGCCCCCTCGTCGGTGAGTACGCCCATGGACAGGTCCAGTACCTCCAGGCGGGCCACCACGGGAGCGGAGGCGAGAGCCGCGGCGACGGCGTCCTGCATCTCACTGTTGCGCAGGGCCAGGTGGCGCAGGCTCGGGAGCCGGGCACCGGAGACGATGCCCTCCAGGTCGGTGACCTCGCTGTCGCCGCCGTAGTCCGGGGTGCCCAGCCACAGGTCGAGGTGCTCCAGCGCGGGCAGATCGCTGGCGGCGACGCCGCGCACCACTTCGGCGGGCAGCCCGCCGGTCTCCATGACGAGCTTGCGCAGCCCGGTGTGGCGCAGCGCGGGAAACCGCAGGCCCTGTCCGCCGCGGACGCCCAGTTCCTCCAGAGCGGGGTAATGCTCGAGCAGGGGTGTGACGTCGGTCTGGGTGATCCAGGAGATCTCGCTCTCCTCCATGACCATGTCGCCGACGAAGACGGCCCGCAGCGCGGGGAACCGGTCGCGCGCGGCCACCAGTGCCTCGATGATGGCGTCCGGACCGGTCTCGTAGGTGTCCTGCCACGCTCCCACGATCAGGGCCCGGACCCGGGTGGTGTCCACAGCTTCGCAGAAACGGGCGAAGGCCTGCGTCCACTCCTCGTCGGCGTCGTACACGTCGCTGGTTATGCGCCAGGCGTGTTCGTCCGCCTCGGGCAGGTCGTCCGTGGAGGAGTCGGGTCCGGGAAACGTGTACGCGGGCAGCCGGTACAGCGAGTTGAGGTGGTCACCGATGGTCATGCGGCTGCTCCTGGGGCAGGGGAAGGCCTTGCGTGGTGACCGCAGTTCTACCAACAGGGACTGACAGCGGTGCACGGAGGGGGCTGTTGTGCGGTGGGTGCGCGGCACAGCCCGGAGGTTGTCAGTGGCGGCCTCTACTGTCTGCCTCGACGGACCGGTGCGTCGGCACCGGCGGGAGGGAGACTGCCGTGTACCGGCAGGCAGACGTGTTGATCGTGCCGGTTGCCCACATGGCGGTTCCGGCGCGAGTCGCGAACGCGCCCCGGGAGCCGCGGGACGGCTGCGGGCGGCCCGTGCTCGCGCTGGGGGAGGTCACCGGGCACGCCCGCGCGGTGTTCGGTCTGCCGGTAGTGCGTCGCCGAGGCCGGACCGTAACGGCCGTCTTCCGTCAACTCCACCCACTCGTCCTTGAGTTCCCCGGCCGGCTTCGCGCAGGGAAAGCGTGCCGGATCGGACGTCGCCGTCCGAGGGCGGCCCTGACCGTCGACCGTCGACACCTCGCGATGTTGCCGCCCTGACCGATGAAGAGCGCCGGCGGGTCCAGGCCGTCACCGGTCTCCGGCACCGCCGGGACGTCGCACGTCTGGCTTCATGTTCTTGATCGTCCGCGTGGTCGTCAGGCCGTCGAGCACCCCACGGACCCTCGCGCCGTCGGCCTCAGGCCGCTGGGCCACGAACAGCGCTTGGTGCCGCCGTCGAAGCGAACGCTGGGCCTTCGCCACGATCTCCGGACGTTCGGGCAACAGGTAGGGACCGCTCTTCCGGATCCCGGGGCGCTGATTCTGCGATCGACTTCTGCCATGTGCGACTGCGCCCCGCGTGGTCAGCCACGCCCGAGCTATGGCGGCTTTGCTCTACAACCCGTTGGTCCCGTGCTTCGCGTGGCTCGGCAGGGTCTACAGTCCGGTCACAGGCTGTGTACGGCCGACGCCGGATGTGAAGCCGCTGCCTGAACGGGCCCATCCTGATCGAGCCGGGTGGGGGCGGCCCGGCTCCAGCGGTACGCCCCCACCCGGCCCACGTGCATCAGACGGTGGCAGCCAGCCAGCCGATGGTTTCGGTGGTGTGTGTGCCGTCGCTCTTGACGGCTCCCGCGAGGACTTCGTTCAGCCGGATCAGGAAGCCTGTCTCGGTGACGTCGTGGATGCGGATGCCCGGCGTCTCGGGCCCGTTGAAGGTCTGGGTCAGCGGGAACACCACGACCTGCGATCCCTGCGGGAACGGTGTGGGAAAGGTGACCCTGGTGAAGGTCGAGGTGTCCCCGCCGGTCGTCTCCACCGCGTTGGTCGAGTTCAGGTTGATTTTGCCGGTCTGGATCAGGCTCATCGCCCATCCTTCCTGTCCAAAGACTCCCTGCTGGCCGTCAGCGACAGCCAGTGAAGACTCTGATCACCCCGATGGCCTTCCATGCGACGTGACTCCGATCGGGTGATCGCATCTCGGCCAACAGGAAAATCCGGCATGAAAAACCTGGGCCTCTCACGCCACGTCTGTCAGGGACGCAGCCCGAACGGCCCCGGGAAGCCGCACCTTTCCACCCGCCCGCGCTCGGCCCCGCGGGCGCTCGCAAGTTGACGCAAACGGAGCAGGAGTCACCGATCGAGGTGGCTCCCACCGGCGCCGGTGGTGGCGGAGCGACTGTTCTGCCGCGTCTACGGCCGCGCGAGGACAGCGTCGCGGTTCATTGCGGGCTGGCCATACTCCTTCGTGGCCGTGCTGGAGCCGGGAGCCACCTCCTGGACCGCGATCTTGGACGCGGTCCGGCTGGGCCCGGCGGACGACGCCACCGCGATCACCGCCGCCCAGCTGCGACGTGTCGTCGAGCGGCTCATCACCGCGGCCAGCGGCAGGCCGGGGACCCGCCTATCGTGATCGTCGGTGACGGCGGCTACGACGTCACCCGCCTGGCCCGGGTCCTGCGCGACCTGCCGGCCGAGATGGTCGGCCGGGTCCGCTCCGACCGCGAGGTGCGACTGCCGAAGCCACCGAGGATGCGCGCGCGGCGTCCCGTTCACGCCCCAGCACGGCGAATCGGGCGGAGCGGAGGCTGGACCGGCTGCCGCGCGACCGTCTGGCCGACGCAATCCGCGACCGGGCCCTGCCGCCCATGTGGTTCGTCACCGTCCTCGGACCCGTGCCGACGGCCGCGAAGACGCGGCAATGGATGGACCTCGCCATCCAGGTCCTGGCCTACCGCGTCACCTACGGCATCACGGACCAGGTCGTCGCCCTCGGCCCGGAACCCGAACTCTTCGGCGCGGTGGCGACGGTGCAGGGAACCGATCACCTTGCCGGTGGCCACCTCCACTGCTGCAAACACTGTGGTGGTGCCGGCACGCACGTAGCCGTGGGTGATCCGTTGCGGGACGCCGGGCATCATCGGCAGCACTGGCTGCGAGCGGTCCAGCGCTTGGATCGGCGACTTCTCGTCGGCGCAGAACACCACAGCGCGCTCGGGCGGATCGAGATACAGGCCGACCACGTCGTGGACCTTGTCGATGAAGCACGGGCCGGTGGCCAGCTTCAACGTCTCCGAGCGGTGCGGTTGCAGGCCGAAGGCCCGCCAGATCCGTGACACGGTCGACTGCGACAGGCCCATCTCCTGGGCCAACACCCGCGTCGACCAGCGCGTGGCGTTCTTCGGCGTGCTCTCCAGCGTCCGCTTCACCACGGCGGCGACCTGTTCGTCGGTGACCGTTCCGGGCCCCCGGACCGGCATGTCGCCCAGCCCGGCGATCCGGTGCTCGACGAACCGCGCCCTCCACCGGCCCACCGCATGCGGCGTCGAGCCCAACCGTGCCGCGACATCGTTGTTGGACGCACCGCCGCGCGGGCCAGGATGATCCGGCACCGCAGGGCCCACGCCCGCGGCGTGGAGCGACGCCGCATCCACCCCTCCAGCGCAGCCCGCTCCTCGTCCGACAGGATCAACTCGGCCTTCGCCGCCCAGTACGCGCCACCGAGCAACCCTGCGCGCCTGGACAGAATTCCTGACCAAGAAGGCCAGGGCTTACTCGGATCTATCAGCGCTTGTTTCTCGTCAACTCCATCGGAAGGCCGACGTTCTCGTCTCTCAAATGTCGATTTCGCAGGGTGCTGATTTGTGTTTCCTTTATGTGCGTACCTGGGTGGACGTCACGCCGCAACAGGTAATTATCACGCCGTTCAGGGCCTTCACTCTCTTCCCCTGCCTGCGCCGGGTCCGTCACCGCGCGGAAGGCCGATGAACGCGATCACCTCGCCGCGGCAGAGCACCACGATGGCGTTGCAGCTGCACGTGCAGTACTCGACCTCGCCGCTCGACGTCGAGTGGACGGACAGCAGCCTCCAAGCCGGTGTGTTCACGGTGGCTGTACAGCCCCAGTCCAGCAGCGGACATTCCTCACGAGCCGGCCGGAGCGCCGGATCATCCACCACCCCCGTAGCCGAACGGCAGGGAGGCGCAGGCTTCTCAGCGGAGACCGGGTTGGACGGGAGAGTGTTCGACATCGGCGTCTTCTCCCTTCGGTGCCGTGTCGTCGGACACCGGGACAGTGGGTTCGGGCAGGGTCTGGAACAGCAGCCAGGCGAGGATGGGCATCAGAATCAGCGGGGCCAGGGCGGTCTGCAGTGAAGTTCTGTCGGCGAGAGTGCCGATGGCCGGGCTGGTCAGGCCGCCGATGCTCACAGTGAGACCGAGCGTGATACCACTGGCGGTGCCGATCCGCGAGGGCAGGTAGTCCTGGCCCAGCGTGACCTGGAGCGAGAACGGGATGTACAGACCGGCTGAGGTGAGGATGACGAACAGGTAGAGGGCCGGTCCGGGCACGAAGACCAGACCGGCGGTCGATCCGGCCGTCAGCACATACGACCAGCGAGAGACCCGTACCCGGTCCCAGCGGTTCGCCAGCGCACCACCCAGCACGCTGCCCACCGCGCCGCCCAAGTACAGCAGGAACAGAGCCGCCGTGCCCGCGGCATAGCCGCCGTTCATGCGCTCGGTGGCGTACAGCGAGACGAACGTGCTCAGGCCGATGAATGCGATGGAGCGACACACCACGGCAAGCGAGAGGCGTACGAACGACGCTCTGTCGTCCTTGCCCGTCACGGGCGCCTTGGCCGCGTCGGACAGCCGGGTCTCCAACGCGCGCAGCACGGGCAGGCACAGCGCAGCGCCGACCACGGCCGGCAGCACAAGCAGCGGCGTCCAGCGCAGCCCTTGGACAGCGACCACGACAGCGACCATCACAGGGGCCAGCGCGAAGCCGAGACTGCCGCCCAGCGAGAACCATCCCATCGCGCTGTGGCTGCCGCTGCTGGCGAGTCTGGCCACCCGCGCGGACTCCGGATGGTACGCGGCCACACCGATCCCGGACACCGCAACGACCACCAGCGTCACCGCGTAGGAGTCACTCACCCCGCCCAGTGCGA
The DNA here is from genome assembly GCF_042430725.1 of Streptomyces cinereospinus. Lineage (NCBI taxonomy): Bacteria > Bacillati > Actinomycetota > Actinomycetes > Kitasatosporales > Streptomycetaceae > Streptomyces > Streptomyces cinereospinus. The sequence continues at coordinate 38,792 of NZ_JBHMCY010000012.1, forward strand.
TGCCCGCTCCTCCGACCAGGGTGCTGACCGGCAACAGCCAGGGCATCGCACGGCGATCGGTCAGCATACCGAAGAACGGCTGGGCCACCGATGACAGCACGGAAGCCGCGAGCACGATGCCCGAGACGGCGGCGTAGCTGTACGCGCGCTCGGCGACGAAGAAGGGCACGAGGGAGGCGACGGCGCCCTGATAGACATCGACGCAGCCGTGCCCGACGGACAAGAGTGTGATCGAGTAATTTCTCCGCACCTTGTCATCGTGGACGGTGTTCGCCGTGTCGCGCTTGCGATAATCTGCCAGGTCATGATGGAAGTCCGCCACGCGCCCGTGGCCCCCACCCGCACTCAGCGACTGGCGTCCGGTGCGGAGATAGAGGCGCACCGGCACGACGACCACCAGATCGTCTACGCGGGCCGGGGCGTGCTGTCCGTCACCACGAACGCCGGCTCCTGGGTCGCTCCGGCGACCCGTGCCATCTGGGTCCCGGCCGGCACCGTCCATGCCCACCAAGCGCACGGCGATCTCGAACTGCACCTGGTAGGACTCCCCGCGTGGGAGAACCCCCTGCGCCTGGACGCCCCCACCGTGCTCGCGGTGGGTCCGCTGCTGCGCGAGCTCATCATCGCCTTCACCCGCACCGAGGGCGCCGACGGCCCGGAGCGGATGCGGCTGCGCGCGGTGCTCCTGGATCAGCTGCGGACCTCGGTGCAGCAGCCCACACATCTGCCCACGCCGAGCAGTCCCCTGCTGCGGGCGGTCTGCGACCTCCTGCAGTCCGACCCGTCGGACAACCGCACCCTCGCCGCACTCGGACGGGAGGTCGGGGCGAGCGACCGCACGCTCTCCCGGCTGTTCAGCAGCGACCTCGGCATGACGTTTCCCCAGTGGCGCACCCAACTGAGGCTTCACCATGCACTGATCCTGCTGGCCGAGAAGACGCCGGTGACCAAGGTCGCGCATCAGTGCGGATGGTCGTCCACCAGCGCCTTCATCGATGTGTTCCGCCGTGCGTTCGGTAGTACCCCGGGTGCGCACTCCCGATGACCCGACCGGCCGAGGCGCTTGAGCCCCGACACCCCCTCGCGGATGCTGCTCGGATCTGCGAAGAGAGGGGTGAGCCGCTCCCGCCTGGTGAGCGGGTGGCCGAGGTTCGGGGCAGGTAGCGGCGGGCAGCGAGGCCGTGCTCGAGCACCCCCGTCGTCGTTGAGGCATCCAGGCCGTTGCCGAGGCGCGGGGCGGACGCACTGGCCGGGCAGGCAAGCGACTCACCCAGTTCGAGGCCACCGGCCGGCACGGCCCCAAGGGACCGGCAGGCCGACGCGTCCGGGGTCTCGCGCCTGGTCGGCGCGGCGCCCGGCAGCTGGGAGGGGAGAAAGCAGTTCGCGCTGCGGCCTGTCCGCGACGGGCCGCAGCAAAAGGGTGTGGCCGGGATCCTCGGTTTCACTGCGGGGCGGTCTCGTCGACTTGGTCGGCCCCGGTGGTGGAGGCTGCGCGCCGGGGGAACCATGCGACCGCCGGACTCGCTGGGACCGGTGCGCGTACGGCTGGAGGTACGCGATGACCGGGACCGCTCCGACGATCCCGAGCCGGCCGGCAGCGTCAGCCGGCAGATGCGAGCCCAGGTGATCCGGGGTTCACCGCGCTTCCGGCCGGGCATCGACGGAGCAGACGGCCTGGGCCGCACGGTGGAGACGTTTCGGCTCGAACCCGGTGACCAAACCCGGCTCGCCACCGACCCGACCCTGCGGCCGACCTGGTACGAGGGCGCCGACGGGGAACAGCGATGGCGCGAGCAGTGCCGGGATGCGCCGGTGCGTCTGTGGACCGTCTGCGAAGCCGACGGCCACCGGCCGTGGCGGTTCACTCGCGAGGTGGCGCCCGGCGAGGCGCGGACGCCCGGCGGTCCCACAGCGGGCGCCTGACCGCACCCCGCCTCGAAGGGGGGCGCGTCCCGCGGGGATGCGCCGGGAACGCGCTGCCGTTGCCGGAGCGGCAGATGTCGGTCGGGAGGCGCGGCGGAGGACGGCGGCCGGCCCCGCTGGGAATCGTGAGCAGGCCCGCGTCAGCTTCGGCTGCGTCGAGTGCTGGGGTGCCGGTCCCTGCGGGCCTTGGTGCGTGGGCCCCTACTGCTGCTTGGCGGGGATCAGCCACAGGACGATGACGGCGGAGACCGCGGCCATGCCGGTGGCGACGAGGAACGCATCGTCGAAACCGGAGGCGTTGTGGGCACCGGTGTGGGTGGCGATGCTCGTGGCGGCGGCACTGGAGACGGCCGCGGCACCGGCCGAAGCGCCGAATTCGTGGAAGGTGCTGACGGTGCCCGAGGCCACACCGGCCTCGTGGGGGGCGACGCCGGCGAGTGCGGTGGCGGAGGCGACGACGAACAGGGCGCCCAGTCCCGCCCCCGCGACGCTCACGCCGGTGACCATCGCGGTGGTTCCGGACCAGAGCACCGGCAGGAGGAAACCGGCGGCCACGACGGCCAGGGAGACCACAGCCAGCAGCCGTGCTCCCAGGCGGCCGATCACGCGGCCGGCGGCTGCGGCGGCGGCCATGGTCAGCAGTGCCACTGGCAGGAACAGTACGCCGGTCATCAGCGGACCCTGCCCCTGGCGGTTCTGAAGGTAGAAGGAGCCCAGGAAGAAGGCCCCCACCATCAGCGCCGTGGTGACGGCCATCACGAAGGTGCCGGCCACCACCGGGCGTCGGCCCAGCAGACGCAGGTCGATGAGCGGTGCCGCCGCATGACGCTGCCAGAGGGCAAAAGCCAGGTAGGCGGCTGCTGACGCGGCGAACAGAGCAACGGTGCCGACGTACAGCCAGCCGTGGTCGCCGGCCTGGATCAGGGCGTAGACGAGGGCCCCGGTTGCAGCGGCGACCAGGACGGCGCCGGGTATGTCGAGGGAGCCGGTGGCCGCGCGGGGCAGGCGGGGCAGGACCCGGGCGAGCGAGAGGAGGACGATCAGGCCGACGGGGACGTTCACGAAGAAGACCCAGGCCCAGCCTGGGCCTGCTGTGATCAGCCCGCCCAGCAGCACGCCGAGCGCGGCACCCCCGCCGCCGAGCGCCGACCAGACACCCAGCGCGCGGTTGCGTTCGTCGCCGTCGAAGAGCCGCACCACCACGGACAGCGCGGCGGGCGAGAGCAGCGCGGCGCCCGCCCCCTGGGCGACGCGTGCGGCGAGCAGCAGCGGGGCGCCGGTGGCGAGTCCGGCAGCCAGGGACGCTGCGGTGAACACGGCGAGCCCGGTCAGGACGACCTGCTTCGGGCCGAACAGGTCTGCGGCCCGGCCGCCGAGCAGCATGAGACTTCCGAACGTGAGGGCGTATCCGCTGACCACCCAGGTCAGTGCCGCGCGGTCCAGGTCCAGCTCGGCACCCATGTCGGGCAGTGCGATCGCGACGACGGTGATGTCGAGGATCAGCATCAACTGGGCCAGCCCCAGCAGGCCCAGGATCGGCCAGCGCAGCGGATGCGGTGCATCCGCTGCGCGTGTCCTGGTGGTGGTTTCCGTGTCGCTCACGACGATCACACCTCATCACTAAGTCGTACAGAGCTGTTCACGTTATACGTCCGCGAGGCATAAGCCAAACAGGGTTGTACGGATTGTTTGGGTAGGGTGGACGCATGGGCAGCAAGAACTCCACGACCGCCAAGCGCGCCGACGCTCTGCGCAGCATCGAGGCCATCGTGCAGGCCGCGGCCCACTGCCTCGGGCAGAACCCGGAGGCGAGCCTGAGCGAGATCGCCCGGGCCGCGGGCGTGGGCCGGGTGACGCTGTACGCGCACTTCGCCTCCCGCGCGGAGGTGGTCGACGCGGCGATGAGCCACGCCATCGCCCGGGGCAACGAGGTGCTGGACACGGTCGACCTGAGCGGTGATCCGCTGCTCGCCCTGGCGCGGTACATCGAGGCCGGCTGGCACCTGGTGGACCAGGCGCGGGCGCTGCTCGCCGCCGCGCAGCGGGAACTTCCCGCGGGACGCATCCTCGAACTGCACGCCGGCCCCGCCGCCCGGGTCGAGGCGCTGGTCGCCCGTGGCCGCGCCGAGGGCGCCTTCCGTACGGACCTGCCGATCCCCTGGATGGTCAATGTCCTGCACGCGGTCATGCACAGCGCGGCAGAGGAGATCCGCGCCGGCCGTCTCGCCCCTGACCGTGCCGCCGACCACATCACTGCCACGGTGCTCGCCGCCTTCACATCCCCGGGCACCCCGGTGCCCGAGGCCGGCAGCGGGGCGTAACGCCGACGGCATGCGTGAGGAGCTCGGCACGAGAGGGAGCGTCAGCCACCGGACGCCGGCGTCCTGGCGGCGGCCGAAGCCGAGCGGTACGGGTAAGTGGGCCTGCTCAGCATGAGGTGCCGCGCACGATGAGTCCGCGGGTCAGTGGTAGGCGTGGACCACGGCGTGGCCCCTGCCGCGGCCGATCATCCACTTGTTCACCGGGGTGGTGATCACGAAGGCGACGGCGAAGCCGCCCAGGATCGCGTACCAGAACAGGCCCTCGTCCAGGTGGGCGTCCATCGCGCCGGGGGTGAGGGCGATGATGGTGTTGTCGACCAGTTCCATGACGGCGATCGAGACGGTGTCGGCAGCCAGGGCGACCTTGATCGCCGCCTTCCGGCTCAGGCCGGCCCTGCGGACGGCGTAGAGGGTGAAGGAGTAGCCGAAGAAGAACGCCAGCGCGATGGCCAGGACCATGGTGGGGGCGTTGTTCCAGGCCAGGGCCGTGCCGATCATCATGCCGAGGATCTCGCCGATGGCGCATCCGGTCAGGCAGTGCAGGGTCGCCTTTGCGGCTGCCGACCAGGTTGCCCCTCCGCCGGCGTGACCGTGACCGGCGTGGTGCGCGTGCACGCCCTGGTGGGCGTGCCCTGCGTGCTCGTGCGCGGACGCGTCCGTGTGATGAGCGGAGTGGTCCATTGCTCTCGCCTCTTCCTCGCCTCGTTCAGTGTGGGCCCGCCGACCCCACACTCCAACCATATACCCCTAGGGGGTATATGGCGAGAGTCTTTTCTCCGGTTGATCTGCTTTCGGTTGATCGACGGTTTCTCCCGGACCGTGGGGTGCGGGAACCAAAGCGCGAGCCGCGTGAAATGGGCGGGCACGGCGCCGACGAAGGGTGTGCGCGGTCCGGCCGCGGAGCCGGGCTGTCCGCAGGTTCTCAGCGGGGGTTGCGCAGGCCCGTCGGGGTGAGCTGGACGAGGAATCGGTGAGAGCGGTCCGGCGAGAGGGACGGGCGGTGCACTCCTCGCGGTATCCGGATGTCTCTTGTGTCGTCACGGGAGTGCTGCCCGTCGGGTGCCGGGGAAAGACGGGTGTGCGGCCGACGGCTGCCCGCCGGCCGCACCGTTGTCTCGGGCGGTCAGTGCTCTGCGGCGAGGCGGCCGGAGTCCTCCGTCCGGCCTCATGTCCGCGCGCACCCACGCCGCGCCGGCATACGGCAACCCCGCCCACTGGGCCGCGGACCTCCCCGCGGCCGCGGGGACCGCCCGGCACAGCCCCGAGCGAATCACCGCTGCCACCGAGGAAGCGTTCCACCTCCGGTTCCTCGCCCAGTGCGCCGCACCTGACGCGCGGATGAGGACCGTCGACAATACGGTGCACCTCGTCGACGTCACCACCGGCTCCGCCGCCACCCCCACCCCGGCGGACGGGCGGTGGCGGGTCCGCGAGAGCGGACCGGTGCGGCTGTGGCAGCGGATCGAGACCGACCGGACCGCCTACGACGACGCACGGCGCCCGGGCCCGGCAACGTTCGCCCGCCGGCACGCGCTGCACCCGCGTACGCCCCGCCTGCCACTCCCCCGCCCCTGACACGACGGCGGCCCCCCTTGTCAGCCCCTTGTCAGCCCCCTTGGGCGACGTCTTATCGGTCGCCCGCCAAGCGGCGGTTGAGCACGTGTCAGCCACAGGGCCGCTCGACCATCCACGTCTCGTGACTGGAGTGGTCACACGGATGACGCTCTGACCGCTTACAGGCCCGCGCCACCGGACAAGGGCTGAGTAGCGCGTCGCGTCCCCCGGCGGGTGGACATGATCGATGATCGAGAACGAACGTCACGGTCTCACACGGTCAGTTCCTGCTCCGCCCAGACGGTCTTGCCGGTCTGCCCGTACCTGCTCCCCCACCGGCGGCAGAGCTGAGCCACCAGAAACAAGCCTCGGCCACCTTCGTCGGTGGTGCGGGCGCGGCGCAGGCGGGGCTGGGTGTTGCTGGGATCGGTGACCTCGCAGTGGAGGGCCTTGTCGTGGATCAGGCGCAGTCCAACGGGGCCGCCCGCGTAACGTACGGCGTTGGTGACGAGTTCGCTCACGATCAATTCGGTGACGAAGGTGTGTTGCTCCAGTCCCCATTCCGCGAGCTTGTCGCGCGCCACTTCTCTCGCCGATGCCACGGCCTGCGGGTCTGCCGGGAACTCCCAGCGGGCGACGGAGGATGCCGATAGCACGGACGTACGGGCGAGCAGGAGGGCTGCGTCGTCACGCAGTGGGTGCGTGCCGACGCCGCTGATGAGGGCTCGCGCCAGAGAAGAGAGATCAGCTTCGGAGTGTCGGAGTTGCGCCAACCGGTCCGCGAGGTCACGGGTGGAGCGGTCGAGGTCGGGGCCGTATCCCTGGAGCAGGCCGTCGGTGTACAGAGCAAGGATGCTGCCGGGCGGCACATCGATGGTGGTGGTCTCGAACGGCAGGCCGTGGACACCCAAGGGTGGTCCGGGCCGCACCGCAACCGGGTCGACGCCACCGTTCGAGGCGGCGAGCAGCGGCGGCGGATGGCCCGCTGCGGCGATGGTGCAACGGCCCTCGACCGGATCGTGCACGGCCACTAGGCAGGTGGCGCCCACCGCGTCTCGCTGTGCCGGCTCCGCCTCGTCGGCCAGGCGGACCACCAGGTCGTCGAGATGGGTCAGCAGTTCGTCAGGCGCCAGCTCCAAGTCCGCCAGTGTCTGCACCGCGGTACGCAGACGTCCCATGCTGGCGGTGGCGTACAGACCGTGCCCGGTCACGTCTCCGACGACGAGGGCGGTCCGCAGCGAGGGAAGGGCGATCGCGTCGAACCAGTCACCACCGATTTCCGCGCCGCCTGCGGCGGGTACGTACGCGCCCGCGGTCTCCATCACTGGGGAGGAGGTGAACTCCTGTGGCAGCAGACGTTTCTGGAGAATCGTGGCGGCACGGTGCTCGCGGGTGTAGCGGCGGGCGTTGTCCACCCCGAGGGCCGAGTGAGCGGCGACCTCGGTCAGCAAGTCGGCGTCCTCTTCGTCGAAGGGCTCAGTGCGGTCCGTACGCCATGCGACCACGACTCCCAGTATCAGGCCGCGCGCCCAGAGAGGGGCGACTGCCATCGAGTGACCGCCATCGGGTACCGCGAGACGGACGTGGGCCGGACCTGGCAGGCCCCGTTCCACGGTCGCACGGTCGACCACCACGGTGTGTCCCTCTTGAAGTGCACGCACCCTGGGCAGGTCGGGGAAGGGCGGGATGGATTCGCCGACCTGGAGCATCTCGGGCGGCCACGGACCATGCGCGATACGCACTGCCGCCCTGCGCAGGCGGAGATCGCCCCCGCCGAAGAACTTCGGCGGTTCGTCTCCCCGGAGGACGGCGTCGGCGAGATCGACCCAGGCGACGTCGGCGAAGCCCGAAACCAATGTCTCGACGATCTCCTGAGCCGTCCTGCTGGTGTCGAGCGTGCCGCCGATTCCCGCTGCCGCCCGGTGACGCAGTTCGCGTCGGCGTTCTGCTTTCCAGTGTTTCGTGGCGTCGGTGAACAGGACCGCTACGCCTGTGGGTCGTCCGCGGGTGTCCTCCGTCCGTACGGCGGAGACGGAGAGTGACCACTCGCCGTACGGAGGCCGCGCGGACCTGACGCGCTGCTCGCGCGCGGCGAGGGGCTCGCCGGTCTCCAGTACGCCCCGCAATGCCGCTTGCATGGATGCGGCATCGGCCGGGTGGATCACATCGGTGAGTCGGCTGCCCACGGGGAGCGGCAGTGCGGCGAACGCGTCGCGTACCAGGTTGGTCCGCACGACTCTGAGATCCGTGTCCCGGAGGATGAATCCGATGCGATCCTGGCTGAGCAGTGCTCGCGCCAGGGCTTCGTCCCATGCGGCCTCGGTTGCCCGCTCGGCGGCGACGGCCTGGAGCAGCCACAACCCGTGGCTGCGCAGTGGATCGGCGCGATAGCACACCGTGATCGCTTCTCCGGAGCCGCACAGCAGCCTGGCTTCGCCACTGTCGGGCAACTTCCCTGGGACAGTGGCACCGGGCTCGTCAAGCAGCCGGAGGATCGAACGGTCCACTACCTCCGCGGCCGGTCGGCCCAGGAGATGTTCCGCGGCGCGGGACCAGCCGATCACCACGCCGCGGTGGTCGACCAGTGCGGCCGCGACCTCCGCCAGCGGGGTACGACTCCCCGCCCTTTTCACGTCCATGGTGGGATCACCGCCTCCCTATGGACCGCTGATCCCATCATGCCGCGATGCCGGATCTCGCGCGTTCCAGCAGAGACGCCGCTGCGATCACGTCGACGGCGGCCCACATCGGGAAGGACCTGACAGACGTAGGCGTGCGCTGTGCCAGCGATGGCGCGGAGGCATTGCGGTGCCCGTCGAGGTCGAGGATGGCGCTGACGGCCATGGTGGGCAGCAGGGCAGCGCTGACGGAGCCGCCGATCCGCTGCACGGTGTTCTTCACGCCGGCGGCGACGCCGGCCTCGCCGAGTCGACGTCGCAGGTGGCCCTCTTCGTCTGGCACAGGTGCGAAGCCGAGACCTATGGTGATCAATGCGGGCAGGAAACGGCTCGTCGCGACCATGTCCGGTCCACTGTCCCCGACGTGCGAGGAAGTCCGCGCCGGCCGACCACTCGTCGTCCCAGGTGACATGGTTCTCCATACGACGGCGTGCACATGCGGGACGAGCGAGCTGATGAGCTGCTGAGTTTCGTGGCTCATCCGCGTCGGTCCGCGATGGCACGCCAACTGTGACGGCGGCCGCACCGGCACAGTCCGGAGCGGTGCAGGGTTGGCCGGCCGTCGGCGCGGACTCTGTCTTCGCAGACGGACGTGCCCAGGGGTCCTCTCCGGTCAGGGAGGCGGGAAACTCGGTGGATGACGCGAGGCGACGCCTGCGAGCCGGCGCCCCCGGCCATGCGCCGGCCGGGGGACGCTGATGCCTGCTTCGGAGGTGGGGCACCCCCCGGTCCGGGACCGCCAGGAAGCCGACGGTTCCGCTTCCCCTACACCGACCGCCGCTCAAGCACGCTCGTCGATGTGGCCACGCCCTCAATGCCACACAGCGCGCGTCCCGCGTTCTCCATCCACGTGTCGATGCTGTGTGCCGAATGCAGGCTGCCGGCCCGACAATTCCGAGCGATCAGCTGCAGCGGCTGACGCTTGGTGATCGCCGATGCTCCCGACGCGTGGAACAGTGACTCGACCGCTGCGCTGCAGGCGTCCCATACGTAGGCGACATCGGTGTGGAACTGCAGGACCTCACGCTCGGAGGGGTCCCGTCCCTCGGTGTCGAGTCGGTCGAGTTCGGCCACCGCGGCGTCGGCCACCAGGCCCGCCGCCCGGATCCGGGCGTGCGCGCGACCGACGGTGAGGTGGGTGATCGGCGCGTCGAGCTGCTTGGCGTACGACGAGTACGGGATGCTCCGTTTTCCGACCCCGCCGAGGAACAGCTCCAGTGCGTGGTCCGCCATGCCGAGCGCGACGCCCGTACCCGTCACGAGCGACCGGGCGAGCCCTCCCCGTCGCGGACCCAGTCCTTGCCCGGTGAGTTCCGCGATACGAGACCCGAGCCGCGCAGGGGTACTGAACCGTTCCTCCGGGACGAAGAGCTCACCGTCCGTGGCGACGGTCTGGCTGCCCGTGGCGGCCATGCCCATCGCGTCCCAGTCGTCGCGAGCGACGAGCGAGTCCTTCGGGACGAGAACCATTCCGACCTTGCTGTCGTCGGTCTCGTCGTAGAAGACGGCGAGGAAGCCGTGCGACGCGTGGACGCTGCCGGTGGCGAACGGCCAGGTACCCTCGACCAGCCATCCGCCGTCGACCTGCCGCGCGGTACCGGACATGCGCCGGCTCGTACCTCCGACCGCGAAGGTGCGGTTGCCGACCCAGGACGACTGGTAGACCGGCGCCATGACGTCGTCGGGGAAGGAGAAGCTCCACAGGTTGCCGCCCGCGGCCGCCCACACCATCCAGCCCGTCGCCCCGCACCCCGCTCCGAGCGCACGGTAGATGTCATGCAGTTCACGTGTGGAGAAGTCCGCGCCGCCGTATCGCCGTGGCGTGGTCAGGGTGAAGACACCCGCCGCGTCCAGACGCTCGACGCTCTCCTGGGGAATGCGGCGCTGTTGCTCAGCAACGGCCTGCTGCCGGCGCAGCCAGGGCTGCATGTCGGCTATGCGGGCGAGGATCTCCTGAGCTTGCGGCAGATCGACGTCCGTCTTGGCAGTCATCGCCATGATTCCTTGACCTCCTCAAGGTCGCTTCGGCCACAGTTCCCGGATCCGGTCTGCAGGCCTGATGTGCTCGAAGCTGGTGTGTCTCTCGCGGCCCTCGGTCCCCGTCTCGTCCCGGCACCCCGGCCTGCGGGGCGTTCGCCCGCAGGCCGGGGTGCCGGGAGGTCACCCAGGTGTGTCGCGTGATCGTCCGGTAGGAGAGGCGCGGGCCTCGATGCCCTGTGGCCGCCGGAGGGCTCAGGACCGGACAGGCCATGTGCCGTCGGCCGACGGCCTGCCGGCGAAGCCGGCGACCTTCTGAAGGCTGGGGTCGGTTCCGTCACGCCGTCCCACCGAGGCGTCGGGGTGATCGTCGAACCACCTGTCCGTGGGGTACCTGTACATCCAGTCGACGAGCAGTCGGCGGCGGGCGATCAGCCACTTGCCGTCCCGCCGCTCGAACCGGTCGAGGTAGCGCGCCCAGAGCTTGACGTACTCACCTTTCCAGTGATGCAGTTCCGAGCCCTGGTGATCGGCGTTCAGGTACGTCTCGACGTGAGCGACGTCAGGTCCGTCGAACTCGATCAGACTGTTGCCGAGGAAGTGCATGGTGCGGACGAACCTCGGCATTTCACCCGTCAGGAACTCGATGAAGCCATCGACGGGGCCCACGTGCAGGCTCTCGGGGAACTGGACCCAAGCGTCCTCGTGGAAGGCACCGCGAACCAGGTCCATGTCCACACGGTCAAGGCCGCGACAGTAACGCAGCAGTACGTCGTGTATCTCCGCTCGCGCGCTGAGTTCCTCGACGTTCATCGGACTCTCCTTGTCATGGTGAGTTGGGGGGCTGTGTGCGGTGAGGGGGTGTGCCGCCGTCATGCCTGCCGAGGCGGCAGAACGGGGAGTTGCAGATAGCTGGGATACTCCGGACCCGTATAGATCGTGTTCTCTGCCCCGTCGTGGTACGACGCGTCGTAGGCGTGCCGGTTGCCGTGGCCGACACCGGTGTACGGCTGGATGTCGAGCCGGATGCGGTGGCCCTTCCGCACGAGCGCCGTGTTCGGGATGATCTCCACTTCCACCGGCACGATCTCGCCCTCACGTAGCGGGGCGTGGTCTGCCCGCAGGTGGGTGTGCTTCGGCCGGAAGTCGGTCGAACGCTCCGTATCCAGCTTGCGATGCGAGACCTTGAGCCATCCCTTGGCCAACGGGTAGAGCCGGGTGGAGACTCCGGGGATCACTGCCGGACCGCAGAAGTCGACTTCACGGTCCTCCTCGTCCAGCACGCGCAGCGATACGAAGAGGTCCATGTCCTCGCTGGTGGACGCCACCCACACCACGAGCTTGCTGTAGCCGGCGAGCACGGTGTCCTCCTCCAGCGGCGCGCTGATGAAGGTGGCACCGGGGCTGCAGGGCGCGGTGGTCATGGTGTGCCGCCCCTCGACGGGCGATGACGCCACGACGGGGGCCGCCGGGTCCACCTCGGCCGAGTAGGTCGTCGACCGCTCGTTCTCAGGGATCGTGCGCGCCAGACGCAGGGTGTTGTCGCAGGGGATGTGCCCCTGAAGGTCGGAGGGCGACGCGTCGAGGTACCACTTGACGTACTCGGTTCGTGCGACCGGCCACTCGTGCTCTTCCTGCACGTAGGAGGCGCCTCGTCCGGTTCGTATCTCCAGGCGTACGGGTGGCTTGTCCATGACCCCGTTGTCGATGCCCTTGAGCCAGTGGTCGAAGAACGCCACATGGTCCTCGACCGCTTCGGCGGAGTAGGACTTCATGAACCAGTCCTCCCAGAAGTCGATCTTCTTGTTCTTCGTGGGAGTGTTCAGGTACGTCTCGCTGCTGCCCAGCTGGTGGAAGTGGGCAGGGTGTGTGGTCACCGCGACTGTCCACAGCGGCACCGATACGCCGCTGAGGTCCGGGTTCATCAGGACCTCGGACCGGGGGCCGAAGACTGCCGAGGGGTCGGAGTCCTTGAAGGGATTGGCCCTGGCCATCGCCAGGAAGTCCTTCGCATCGACCTCGCCGCAGATCGCGGGCGCGATGCCCTTCTGGAACCAGAAGGGGAAGAACTCCTCGTTGAGGATGCCGCCGGTGTAGACGACCTCCTCGTAGAGGTCGGCGTCCGTCCCGATGGCGATCATCGCCTTGAGGTGCGGCGGCCGGAGGCTCGCCACCGCGTGCTGGTTGACCGCGTAGTACGACATGCCCCACAGGCCGACGTTCCCGTTGGACCAGGGCTGCACTCCGGCCCACTCGATCGCGTCGTAGAACGCTTCCGCCTCGTCGATTCCCCAGATACCCAAGGTGCCGGGGCTCTTGCCGGCCCCCGGGCCGTCGACGCGCACGAGGGCATAGCCGCGCGGGATCCAGGTCGCCGTGTTGATGCTCTCGTGGTTCTCGTACTCGTATCCGTCGGGGTTGCCCAGGAAGTACCGCTCCTCCATGCGCTCGTGCTTCTCGGCGTCGTCTTCGCCGCAGATGGAGTAATGGACGAACGCCCTGCCGTAGACACCGCAGTTCATGACGACCGGGACCGGATCGTCGTGGTCCGGACGGTAGACATCGGCGTAGACGAACGAGCCGTTGCGAAGCGGGATCCTGACGTCGCGCTGGCGCCGGATGCCGAGAATGTTGCGGCGGACCTCGTTGCGCGCGGCGGCGGGTGACGTGAGCTTGCGTGGCGTGGCGGCGGTGAAGACCTCCGCCCGGTTCAGGTCGTCGAGCAACTGCGTGACGACCGGGTCGTCGGTGAACGCCTGGATGAGGTCAGCCGGCCCGGGGGCGAGCGTCGTCTGGTTGCGGAAGTCGATGACGCGGTCTCCGACCACCGCGTGGATCTCCGGCGTCAGAGTGATCCCGGTGTCGGGGTTGCCGTCTTGGTCGAGCGTCCGCAGAAAGCGGGCGATGTTCGTCAGGCCCGGGTCGGCGAGTTTGTCGAGGTTCCCGTGGACTCGGGCGACGATGTCGGCGACGGTGAGGCGTTCGGAGCCCCGTGCCGCACCGAGCAGGACGGAGCCCACGGAGAAGGCGACGATCTCGCCGTCCCGGTACTCGAAGGTTCCGTCCTGATCGGTGACACCCGAACAGGTGGGAGTGTCGAACCGCAGGCCGGCGATGGGTCCTGCGAACCTTCCTTTACGCAGCATGGATGTCCGCTTTCGAAGTCGGGGCACCGAAGTCTCTTGTCTCGACCGCTCCACACCCTGCGGGCTGCACGAGGGGCCTCGCCCCGCGCTGAGGCTCAGTGCCAGTGACGGGTGCCGCTGTGGTGCAAGGGCAACTGAACATGGGTGAGTCCTTCCTGAGGTCGCCCCTGGCCAGGGGCAGGACCGCGAAGAGGGTGCTGCTGGAGCAGTCCACGGCATGGCTCGGCCCGTGAGTGCGCGGCGGTCGTTCCGCCGACCTGGACTGGAACTCGATTAGACCGTACATTAACAACCATGTCAGATGTCAATGAACTGTCGGAGACTCCCGTACCTCAAGAGATCGTCGAAGCCACTTTGCGAGCCGCGGAAGAGCGAGGCGTACCCGCGGCGGACCTGACTCTGCGCGACATCGCACGGGAAGCGGGCATCTCCCGCAGCACACTGCTGCGTCGGCTGGGCGGCACCCGGCAGGCCCTGGATGAGGCACTGCGCGCCGCCGGTGTCGAACTGGGGGGACGGAAGCCGGTGAGGGAGCGGGCCATCGAGGCCGCGGCCGCCCTCATCAGCCGACAGGGACTGGCGACGTTGACCTTCGAACGCGTGGCGATGGCGGCCGAGTGCTCTGTGCAGAGCCTCTACGGGACCTTCGGCGGGCGCGACGAACTCATGCACGCTGTGTTCGAGCGCTACAGTCCCATCCTCGACGTCGAAGCGTTCCTCGCCGGGCCGCGCGGCGATCTGGAGGACATGGTCCGCCGGTTCCACCAGCTCCTGGCCGATGCTCTGGAGCGGGAGCCACGCGTTCTGCCCGCTCTTCTGGCGGAGGTCTTCGCCCGTCCCGGAGACGAGAACGTCCAGAGGGTCTTCAACAACGTCACCCCCCGTCTAGTGGCCGGGCTCGGGGCCTGGCTCGCCGAAGAGGTCGCCGCCGGCCGTATCCGTGACCTGCCCCCGCTCCTGCTCACGCAGCGGATGACCAGCCCGATCATCCTGCACTTCCTGCTGCGACCCGTGACGAGCCGGGTGAGCGCGGCCGACCTGCCGACGAGGGACGAAACTCTCGAGACGTTCACCCAGGCCTTTCTCCGAGCCGTCTGCCTGCCCTCACCGGAAGGCGAAGACTGACTCCGCTTGCCGGAGCGAGATCAGCGGTGCAGGTGTCTGCCCGGTGCGGGTCCGGGCAGGCGCCGTCGTGTCCAGCACCGCATCAGGCAACGTTCCTGGGCGGTCTGCGACGATGACTCCATGGACGAAGAAGTCATTCCCGTGCTCCGCGTCGAGGACGCCGCGGCGGCGGTCGCGTGGTACGAGCGACTGGGTTTCGCCAAGCAGTGGGAACACCGCTTCGAACCGGGACTTCCCGCGTTCGTCGAGGTCGCCCGGGGCGGGGTGCGGGTGTTCTTGTCGGAGCACGTAGGCGACGCCCGCCCCGACACGTTGGTCTACCTCCGCGTTTCTGATGTCGAGGCCGTCGCCTGCGAGTTCGGCGTGCAGGCGAAGGACGCTCCGTGGGCGCGTGAGATCGAACTGCGCGACCCTGACGGCAATCGGCTTCGGATCGGCACGCCCACGGAATGACACTCGCCGGCGGCGCGCGGCAGGGAAGCTGTGCGGGTGGCTGAGCGAGTACGTGTCCCTGGGATCGAGGACGACGAAGGCAGACGGCTTCTGCGGGTCATCCGCAGGGGCAGCGGGTCGGTGGTGACCTGGCGGCGTGCGCAGAGATGGTACTGCTGTCCGCGCAGGGCATGCCCGAGGTGAAGATCGTTGATGTCGGTCCGGCCGGTGTCGACGCGGGCGCCGAAGCGGACCGTGCCGGTCGTTGATCCGCCCAACCCGCCGCCGTGGAGATCCCGAACAACTGCGCGAGCTGCCGCATGGGGAGGTTGGTGCGGCAGTACATCGCCACCAGCAGCGCCCGGTCCTCCGGCGTGCCGACCCCAGGTCGCCGCGCACGACGGCCGCCGCACCCGTACACGACGCGGGGAA
Source organism: Streptomyces cinereospinus (assembly GCF_042430725.1). Classification (NCBI taxonomy): domain Bacteria; kingdom Bacillati; phylum Actinomycetota; class Actinomycetes; order Kitasatosporales; family Streptomycetaceae; genus Streptomyces; species Streptomyces cinereospinus. Next base: position 54,380 of record NZ_JBHMCY010000012.1, read on the forward strand.
GTGGTCACGGCTCTGTCCGTGGTCGTCTCGAGCCCGCGGTTCGACGCGGCGGCCTACGTACCGGCCGTGCGCGCGGCCGCCCGCGCCACCTGGCGTCAGCCGGGGTGCCAGGACTGCGGCAAGGCGCTGGGGGCCTGGAGGTCTCGTGTGGGTACCGGGCCGGTGTGGCGGACGTATCCGGTAGGTGTTGCGCCGAGCTGGGTGGCGAGCCAGTTGGCGGTGTCGATGAGTGCCGGCAGGTCGATGCCGGTGCGGATGCCCGTCAGGTGCAGCAGTTGTACGGCGTCTTCGGTGCATACGCCGCCGACGCGGGCCTGGGGGGCCGCGGGGTGGGCACCGGATCCGGCGAGGGAGCAGTCGAGTGTGCCGACGCCGAGGCGGGCGAGTTCGGCGATGCAGGCGATGCCCATGCCGCGGCTGTCGTGGATCTGGACGGTGAGGTTCTGGGCGCCGCCGGCTTGCGGGGCGATGTGCTCGATCATGGTGGTGATCTGCCGTGGGGCTGCGTAGCCGCAGGAGTCCGCGAGGATCCAGTCGTGAATGCCGAGGGTGGTCAGTCGGTCGAGCAGTGGCTGGATGTCCTGGGGGGTGCGGGCGGTGCCGAGGGGTCCGCCGAAGGCGGCGATGACGTAGCTGCCCAGTCGGGTGTCGGTGCCGTCGGCGATGGCCTGCAGATCGTCCAGCAGGGCCAGGGACTGTTCGATGCTGCGGCCGGTGTTCATGAGGGAGAAGTCTTCGTCGGCCGACAGCAGGAACCATGCGGTGTGGGCGCCTGCGTCGATGGCCCGGCGCAGGCCAGTGGCGTTGGCGACACAGGCTTCGAAGCTGACTCCGGCTGGACGCGGGAGCCTTCTGAAGACCTCCTCGGCGTCGGCCAGACCGGGTACGAGGTCGGGGTGGACGAAGGAGGTGACCTCGATGGCGGGAACGCCGACGTCGATGAGCCGCTCGATGAGTTCGATCTTGCAGGCGGTGGGGACGGGGCGAGCCTGGAAGGCCAGGCGGGGTGAGATGTCGCGGATACGCACGGACACCATCGGCTTCTCCGGAAGAAACGGGCCTGCCGTCAGCACGGACAATCCACGGGCTCGGAGCCCGGTGAGTCCTTCTCCGCCACTTGGACGGAGGGTGTGTCTTAAGGCGAGGGCGGCTTACGTGCTGACGGGCCGGCAGGGCGGCGGAGGGTCAGATCTGGCGGGTGGGAGTGAGGCCGGCGGCGTGAGCGTCGAAGGTGTCCTCGGTCAGTCCTTCGGTGCGCAGGTCGACCTTGCGGATCTTGCCGGTGGGGGTGCGCGGCAGTCCCTGGGCGATGCGGTAGTAGCGGGGGACCATGAAGCGGGGCAGGACGCTGTCGCAGTGCCGGTAGAGGGCGTGAAAGTCGAAGGCGGCCGGGTCGGTCACGTCCAGGACGACCAGGATCTCGTCTTCGCCGACGTCGCTGCGCACGGCGATGGCGGCGGCGTCGCAGATGCCGGGGAAGGTGAGCAGGGCGGCTTCGAGGTCCTGGGAGGAGATGTTCTCCCCGCGCCGGCGCAGGGCGTCCTTCTTGCGGTCGACGAAGTAGAAGAAGCCGTCCTCGTCCTGGTAGCCGAGGTCGCCGGTGTGCCACCACAGACCGGTCATGCCGTCCAGGGTGGCGGCCGGGTCGTGGAGGTAGGTGGTGAGCATGATGTGCGCGCGGCGGGGCCGGTAGACGATCTCGCCGACGGTGCCGGGCGGGACTTCGTTGCCGTGCTCGTCGTGGATCGCGACGGTGGAGGAGGCGGTGGGCAGGCCGAGGGAGCCGACCTTGCGGCCGTGGCGGGGATTGTAGAGAACGTTTTTGATCTCGGTCTGTCCATAGCCTTCGATGATGTGGACGCCGAAGCGTTCCTCGAAGCGGTGCAGGATCTCCGGTGGTGCGGGCGCGGCGAACGCGCGGGTGACCGCGTGGTCGCGGTCGGCCGCGGTGGGTGGTTGCGCGAGGAGGATGGGCAGCAGGGGGCCGAGCGCGTTGAACTGGGTGGCGCCGCTGGTGCGGATCTCCTCCCAGAAGCCGCTGGCCGAGAACCGTGGCGAGAGAACGAAGGTGGCGCCGGCGTAGAAGGCGGCCAGGCCGGCGGTGACGGCGGCCGCGCCGTGGAACATGGGCAGGCAGGTGTAGACGCGGTCGTTCGTGGTCAGGTCGAAGGCGGTGGCCGCTTCGCGGGCCATCGTCACTCCGGCCAGATGCGGGCTGACCACGCCTTTGCTCTGGCCGGTGGTGCCGGAGGTGTAGGCGATGGAACACGCGCTTGCGGGCACGACCTCGGGAAGGATGGCCGGGCCGCGGCCGTGCTCGGTCAGCTCCGCCCACGACAGCAGGTGCAGCCTGGCAACCGGCACCTTGTCCGGGACGCCGTCGACGAAGACCACCGTGCCGGCTGCGGGGGGCCAGTCCTGAAGCGCCCACAGCGCACCGGCCAGCGCCGTCTCGGTGATGACGGCCTTGGCGCCCGAATGCTGGAGCGCGTGGTGCAGGAAACCGCCTTTGTAGGCGGTGTTGACGGGGACGTTGACCAGCCCGGCACGGGCGAGGCCGATGAGGGTGGTCACGGACTCGGGGCGATTGCCCAGGAACACGGCCACCGCATCCCCCGGCTGCAGGCCGGCGGCGAGCAGCCCGGCGGCGACGGCCGTCGCCTGCTGATCGAGGTCGCGGTAGGTGAAGCGCTGGTCCTGGAAGAGCAGGGCCGGGTGGTCGGGGTTGGCGGCGGCCCGGGCGGCCATCAGGCCGCCGATGGTGCCGCCGCCCAGGTCGCGCATGTCGTATGTGCTGCTCACATCTCCACCATTCATCAACGGGCGCCTGGAAGGCAGGCGGGCAAGCGGGGCAAGGGGCTGTCGGATGTCAGGTCGGGTAGGTGGCGTCAGCGGCTCACAGCTCACGCTTGACGCGGGCGGCGAAGTCCTCCAGGGCCGGTTCCCAGATGCCGTAGATGCCGCCGGTGAGCAGGAACGCGTCCACGCCCAGGTTGCGGTAGGCGGCCAGGGAGCGCATGACCCGCTCGGGAGTGCCGACCAGGGCGGCGGTGTTGGCGAATCCGCCGAGCAGGCTCACCAGGCCGGTCCAGAAGCAGTCGTCGTGCACGTCCTGCGCGGTCGCGGCCAGCTGGCGCTCACGGCCGACAGACGTGTCGGTGCTGGCCGAGCGCAGGATGGCGCGGGAGCCGGACGCCTCCTTGACGGCCTGTTCGGCGGCGCGGGCCTGGCGCCAGGCTTCCTCATCGGTGTCGGCGATGAACAGCCGCAGCGACAGGGAGAACGAGGGGGTGCGGCCGTGGGCGGCGGCGGCCTCGGTGACGCGTGCGATGCGTTCGGCGGTGCCCGCCAGCGGCTCTCCCCACAGCATGTACCGGTCGGCGTGGGTGGCGCCGAACTGTACGGCGTCCTCGCTCTCCCCGCCCATGAAGACGGGGATGTGCCCGTTGGCCGGCCGCAGGTCGTGGCGGACGCGTTCGGCCTGGTAGTAGGTGCCGTGGTGGTCAAAGGACGCCTGCTCGCTCCAGGCGCGCTTCATGACGTCCAGGTACTCCGTCGCCCGCTGGTAGCGGTCCGTCTTCGGCAGGGCGTCGCCTTCGCGGCGCAGGTCCTTGTCGGCGCCGCCGACGACGACGTTGAGCGCCAGCCGGCCTCCGGAGAGGGCATCGAGAGTGGCGAAGTAGCGGGCGGCGGCGGTAGGTGCCATCACCCCGGGCCGGTGGGCGACGATGAGCGACAGGCGCTCGGTCGCCGCGAACAGGTACGGGGCGGTGACCTGATTGTGCGGCCAGGTCGAGGAGTAGCCGACCAGGACGGCGTCCACGGCCTCGGAGGCCTCCAGGGCCTGAGCGCGGGTGACGAGGTCGGACAGCTGTGACTCGCCGGGGTGAAGCGGATTGTCGGTGGTGAAAATCTGCACCATGGGGGGCGCTCCTCGGGGTGGTAGGGGCTAAGCGGCTGGGCGGGCGAGCCGGTGGAAGCGGCGCCGGTAGTACAGCAGCGGGTCGGTGCCGGCCGAGGTCTGCACCGTGCGCGGCCGGCCGACCACGAGGTCGTGGTCACCGGCGGCCACCACCCGGTCCACGTCACAGGCCATCCAGCCCGCCGCACCGTCGATCTGCGGCAGTCCGTCGGTCTCCTGCCAGGCGATGCCGGCCAGCTTGTCCTCGGTCCTGGCGGCGCAGGCAGCGGCGATGTGTTGCTGGTCGGCGGTCAGCAGATGGACCGCGAAGCGGTTGCTGCGCCGCACCACGCCCAGCAGGCGCGAGTCCACGCCGAGCGCGATCAGCACGAGCGGCGGATCCAGCGACAGGCTGGAGAAGGAGCTGACGGTGGTGGCGTGAGGACGCCCGTCCCAGGTGGCCGTGACCACCGTCGCTGCGGCAGGGAGCCCTTGGAAGAAGTCCCGGAAAACCTCCGGCAGGACCTCTGAAGAACCCTCGGCTTGATTTATCAGCATGCTGGCAATGAAGCAGCATGCTGTTAATTGTGTCAAGCGTCCGGCCCTCCCTTCCGCTGTCGCGACGGGGACGGGTCGGCGGACGGCCGGGGGTCGGGCCCGTCCACGCCGGCCGCGCCGGCGGGAGCCTGTTGCCGATTCATCAGCTTGCTGTTCTAATAACAGCAAGCTGATATTTGGAGGGCGATCGTGATCCTTTCCCTGGGGCAGGCCCGAGCGCTGGCGCATGCCGCGATGACCGGCGTCGGCCACAGCGAGCGTGAGGCGGAGGTCATCGCCGATCACCTGATCGACTGCGAACTGCGCGGCCTGGCCTTCGGCGGCCTCTCCCGCGCGGTCTCCGTCGTCGAACGCATCCAGGCCACTGCCGCCGCCCGGCAGCCGATCGGGGTGGAGCGGGAAACGCCCGTCTCCGCGGCCATCGACGGCGGGGACCAGGTGGGCTACCTCGTCGCCCAGCAGGCGACCGAGCTGGCCATCGCCAAGGCCCGCACCAGCGGCGTCGCCGTCATCGGCGCCCGCAACACCTGGTACACGGGGATGTTCTCCTATTACCTGGAGCAGGTGACGGCCGCCGGGTTCCTCGGGATGGCGGCCGGCAGCGGCGCGCACATCGTCGCCCCGCACGGTGGCAGTCAGGCCCGATTCGGCACGAACCCGATCGCCTTCGGGTTCCCCACCAGCGGATCCCCCGTCATCTGGGACATCGGCACTTCCAGCGTCATGCTCGGGGAAGTGCTGCAGCGCCACCGTGAGGGCCGGCCCCTGGATGCCGGGCACGCCTTCGATGCCGACGGCTGTCCCACCCAGGACCCGGTGGCCGCCCTCTTCGGAGGCGCTTTCACCGTGTGGGGCGGCCACAAGGGATCCGGGCTCGCCCTGGTCGTGCAATTGCTGGGCATGGCCTGTGGAGCGGCGACCGCGCCCCACGGCGTATCCGACTGCGGGTTCCTGCTGATGGTGGTCGACCCAGGCCTGTTCACCGACGCCGACGACTTCCGCCGCCGTGCGGCCGACTACGCCGAACTGCTGCGCGCCACCCGCCCCACGGACGCCGAGCGGCCCGTGCGCGTGCCTTTCGAGCGCTCGGCCGCCGAACGCGAACGGCGCCGCGCGCGGGGCACCATCGAGGTTTCGGACGACGTCTGCACTGCGCTGTCGAACGCGGCCTCCCCGACACTGGGGGCGCGGTGAACGCCCGCACGCCCGCGGTGGCCGGTGCCGCCGCGCGGATCGGGCCGGTCGGCGTGTGGTGGGGCTCCCACGACCGCGTCCCCGCCGATCAGGTCCGCGCCGCCGCCGCCGAGGCCGAGCGGCTGGGATACGGCGCACTGTGGATCGGCGAGGCGCCCGGCGGACGCGAAGTGTTCACACACGCCGCCCTGCTGCTCGATGCCACCCGCCATATCACCGTGGCCCCCGCCATCGCCAACATCTGGCTGCGCGATCCCACCGCCGCCCGGTCGGCGGCCGCCGCCCTCACCGACGCTCACCCGCAGCGCTTCATCCTGGGACTCGGCGCCAGCCACGCCGCCGCCCTGGAACTGATCGGCCGCCCCTACGGCAAGCCGCTCACCGCGATGCGCGCCTACCTCAAGGCCATGGCCGACAGCTGGTACGCGGGCCCCGAGCCTGACCAGCCCGTCCCCGTGGTCCTGGCCGCGCTGCGCACCCGCATGCAGGAACTCGCCCGCGACGCCGCGGACGGCATGCACTCCTGCTTCGTCACCCCCGAGCACACCGCTGCCGCCCGGGCCACCTTGGGGCCCGGCCCACTGCTCGTTCCCGAGCAGGCGGTCGTCGTCGGCAGCGACAGGGAGCGGGCCCGGCGCACAGCCCGCCGCCACGTCGCCTCCCGACTGGGACTGACCCACTACGTCCGCCACCTCAAAGCCATGGGATTCACTGATGACGACCTCGCCGATGGCGGCAGCGACCACCTCGTCGACGCCCTCGTCGCCACCGGAGACGAGGAAACGGTCACCCGCCGCGTCCGGGCCCATCTGGACGCAGGAGCCGACCATGTCGCCGTTCACCCGCTCGGCCACCGCGCCGACCGCGCCGGCCTGGAGCAGCTGCGCGCCCTCGCGCCCGTCCTGGGCCTCGGCGATCCGAAGCCCGCGTCCATCTCCTAGGGTTGGCCCCATGCCTGACAGCGACCACCACTCGACGCAGTCGACGGCCGGCACGCCCGGCCGCCTGGATGCCACCAGCCTGATGGTCGACGCGGTCTTCCGCATGGAACGCGCCGTGGTCCGCTTGCAGAACCAGCGCCTGAGCGCCTGGAACATGACCCTGTCCGGGTATGCCGCCCTGCGCGTCCTGGCCGAGCGCCCCGAACTGTCCCTGGCCCAGCTCGCACGCCGCTGCCACGTCCGCCCGCAGACCATGGCCCGTATCGTCACCGCTCTGGAAGAGCGCGGCTTCATGGCCCGCAGCCCTCACCCCGAGAGCCAGCGCGCCATCTCCCTCATGGTCACCCCCGAGGGCCGCACGGTCCTCGACGAGATGACTCGGGCAGTCAACGAAATCCAGACCGATCTCGCCCAGGTCCTCCCACCCGACCAGGCCGAACTCCTCAACACCGCGCTGCGCTCGTGCGCGGCCGTCCTGGAGACCCAGCTGCGCCACCTGGCCTGACGCACACGGTAACCAGTACACCGGCCCACCACTTCTCCTCCAGGCAGCCCGGGCGAGTTCGCCCATCCGCCGCGGACGCCGGCTGCCCTGCGGAGCCCCGCTGCCTGTGGGCCTGTGGCCTGCCCTCTTCGCCCCGGAGTCACCCGTGCCATCATCCTCGCCGCCCCCCGCCCACCACCACGGACAGATCCGTTTTGCGCAGGCGGTGCTGAGTCCTCGCGTCTGGACGGGGCCCGCCGTTCTGAGCGTCCTGATGACGCTGCTCGTATCCCTGCTGTACATGGGCGGCATCCTCAACCCCCGCGGCAACCTGCACGACCTGCCCATCGGCATCGTCAACGCCGACCGGGGCGCCGCCTTCGACGGAGCCCACCGCAACCTGGGATCCCAGATCTCCCACGCCATCACCACCGCCCCCGACGCCCACGGCACGGTGTCCTGGCAGAAGCTCACACCGCAGCACGCAAGCGAACTCATGGGCAGCGGCAAGGTCTACGCCGTCCTGCAGATCCCCGCCGACTTCACCGCCTCCGTCGCTTCCCTCACCCACCCCACCGCGAAGTCAGCACAGCGCCCCGCACTCACCGTGCTGACCAACCCGGGCGTCGGCAGCATGGCCTCCTCCCTGGCCGGCTCCACCGCCCAGCAAGCCGCCGCACAAGCCTCACGCCGGCTCGGCCACACCCTCACCACCGCAGCCTCGTCCAGCACTGGCCACACACCGCCGACCCCGGCCGCACAGCTGCTGATGGCCGATCCCATCGCTGTCACCACGACCGTCGGCCACCCCATCGGCAGCCACTCCGGCGCGGGACTGACCGCCTTCTACTACACCCTGCTGCTGGTCCTGACCGGATTCATCTCCGCCACCGTGGTCAGCAACGGCGTCGACGCCCACCTCGGCTACGCCGTCACCGACATCGGGCCGTGGCACATCCGCCGCCCGCCGCTGTCCATCACCCGCATCCGCACCTTCGCCGTCAAGGCGACGGTCTCCACCGTGCTGGCCGCGTTGACCTCGGCCCTGCTCATGCTCACCACCATCGCCGTCCTCGGCATGGACGCCACCCACCTGCCCCTGCTGTACATGTTCTCCTTCTGCGCCACCACCGCTGTCGCGCTGGGCGTCCAGGCCATCAACGCCGCCTTCGGCAGCCTCGGCCAGCTGGTGGGCATGCTCATCTTCTTCGTCCTCGCCCTGCCCTCCTCCGGCGCCACCGTCCCCCTGCAGGCCATCCCCGGCTTCTACCGGTTCCTCGCCCACTTCGAACCCATGCGCCAGCTCAACGACGCCGTCCGCGCCATCCTCTACTTCGACGCACGCGCCGACGCAGGCCTCACCCGCGGCTGGACCATGATCGGTGTCGGGTCAGCCCTGGCCCTGCTCACCGGCCTTGCCGTGAGCAGCTACTACGACCGGAAGGGCCTGCGCCGACTCCTCCCCGACCACAGCGAAACCCCCTAGCGCCAGCGAAAAGGCAAGAAAGGAACAACCATGGCATTCTTCGTCGTCACCTACACCCACCCCGACACCAAGAGGTGGAACGAGCACGTGGCCGCTCACGTCGACTGGCTCGCCGAACGACTCGACGACGGCAGCCTCAAGGCGTCCGGACCCTTCCTGCAAACACCCCTGAAGTCCGCTCTGCTCATCCTCACGGCCGACAGCCGCCAGGCAGCGATCGACCTCATCGCCACCGACCCGTTCATGAGCGAGGGACTGATCACCGACTGCACGGTCACCGAGTGGGACCCGATTTTCGGCACCTACAACAGCGACTCCAGCATGCCCACAGCCGGCTGAAACAGCCGAGCGGCGACCCCGGCCGTCGGCCACTCACGGCCCCGGCCCGGGACGAAACCGGATCGACGCAGCCGCTCACCGGCCACCCACGCGCATGGCTCGTCGTCGGCACCGGCAGCGGGTTCCGTCGCCGGTTCGGCATGCGCAGCCGCGGCTGCCGGAGGGGCTGCGATCGCTGCCGTCATGCACACAGCCGCCAGGTCGGGGCCCGGCCGGAAAACGAACCGCCCAGCCTTGGCAACTAAGCGAATGCATAGTTACTATGCATTCGCTTAGTCGTTCCCGGTCATTATGGAGAGTCCTGTGCAACGCACCTTGTTCCGTGCCGACCACGACGCGTTCCGCGCGTCCGTCCGGACTTTCGTCGACCGGGAGCTGCGCCCGCATCACGAGCGGTTCATCGAGCAGCGGTCGATAAGCCGCGACACCTGGCGGGAAGCCGGCCGGCAGGGCCTGCTCGGTCTGCTGGTCCCGGAGGAATACGGGGGCAGCGGCGCCGGTGACTACCGGTTCAGCGCGGTGCTGGGCGAGGAGCTGGCAAAGGTGTCGGCGGCGTTCGCCTCGTCCTTCACCATCCATTGCGAGGTGGTCGCGCCGTATCTGGTCGAGCTGACCACCGAGGAGCAGCGTCGGCGCTGGCTGCCGCGCTTCTGCGCCGGCGAGATGATCGCCGCCGTCGCGATGACCGAGCCGTCGGCGGGGTCGGATCTGGCGGCACTGCGCACCACGGCGGTTCGGGACGGGTCGGACTGGATCCTGAACGGGTCGAAGACCTTCATCACCAACGGCTACGGGGCCGATCTGGTCGTGGTCGCCGCACGCACCAGCCCGGAGAAGCGCGCGAAGGGCATCACCCTGTTCGCCGTGGAGGCAGGGATGCCGGGGTTCGAACGCGGACGCAAGCTGGACAAAGTCGGCCAGCACGAGGCGGACACGGCCGAGTTGTTCTTCGACCGTGTCCGCGTGCCGGCCGCGCATGTGATCGGTGAGCTGGACCGGGGCTTCGTGCACATGATGGAGCGCCTGCCTCAGGAACGGATCGGCGCCGCCGTGACCAACATCGCGCACGCCGCGCAGATCCTGGCCGAGACGATCGAGTACACGAAGGAACGCCGTGCCTTCGGACAACCGATCGGTTCCTTCCAGTACAACAAGTTCCGCCTTGCCGAGCTGGTCACCGCCGTGGACGTCACCGAGGCGTTCGTCGACCGGTGCGTTGCCGCGCACGTGGCCGGCGAACTCAGCGCGGCGGACGCGGCCAAGGCCAAGTGGTGGTCGGCGCAGGTCCAGAACGACGTTCTCGACGCGTGCGTCCAACTGCACGGCGGCTACGGCTACATGAACGAGTACCGCGTCGCCCGTGCCTGGCAGGACGCCCGGGTGACCAAGATCTGGGCAGGCTCGAACGAGATCATGAAGGAACTCATCGGCCGCGATCTCGGCCTGTGACCCACTGCTCTGATGGGAGTGCCCGATGGGCAACCTGACCTTCGACTTCACCGGCCGCACCGCCCTCGTCACCGGCGCCGCCCGCGGCATCGGACGGGAAGTGGCGCGCTTCCTCACGGCGGCCCGGGCTGACGTCTATCTGATCGACTGGGACGAAGCGGAGGTGACGGCCGCCGCGCGGGAACTCGGCGCCCGGGCCGCCGCCGCCGACGTGGCGAGCACCGAGGACGTGGAACGGGTGGTGGCCACCGCCGTCTCGGAGACCGGCAGGGTGGACATCCTCGTCAACAACGCCGGCATCCTGCGCGACGGCCTGCTCTGGAAGCTCACCGACGACGACTGGGACGCCGTGCTGAACGTCCACGCCTCCGGCACCTTCCGGTTCACGCGCGCCTGCGTGCCGCACTTCCGAGCCCAGAACTACGGCCGGGTCGTCAACGTCACCTCCTACTCCGGGCTGCACGGCAACGTCGGCCAGGCGAACTACGCCACCGCGAAGGCTGGGATCATCGGGTTCACCAGGACAGCCGCCAAGGAACTGGCCCGCTTCGGGGTCAGCGTGAACGCCGTCTCCCCCAACGCGGAGACCCGGATGGTCGCCTCGGTCCCCACTGACAAGCGCGCCGAGCTGATCACGGGCATTCCGATGGGCCGCTTCGGCGACCCCGCGGAGATGTGCGCCGCGATCGGCTTCCTCGCCTCCGCCGAAGCCGGTTACATCACCGGTGCCGTGCTGCCCGTCGACGGCGGCCTGTCCATCTGATCCGCCCGCGATCCACGGAGTTCTGCATGAGTATCCTGAACCGCTTCCGCCTCGACGGCCGGGTCGCCATCGTGACCGGTGCCTCCTCCGGCCTGGGTGTCGCCTTCGCCCAGGCCCTCGCCGAAGCCGGGGCCGATGTCGTGCTCGCCGCGCGGCGGGTGGAGAAGCTGGCCGACACCGCGAAACTGGTCGAGCGGGCAGGCCGGCGCGCCCTGTGCGTACCCGCTGATGTGGTCTCCCCGGAGGACTGCCGGGACGTGGCCGCGGCCGCCGCCGGCTTCGGCCGAGTCGGCGTTCTGGTCAACAACGCCGGTGTCGCCGATGCCGTACCCGCCAGCCGTGAGACCCCGGAGCAGTTCCAGGGTGTGCTGGACGTGAACCTGTGCGGCGCCTACTGGATGGCCCAGGCCGCTGCCGCGGAGATGACCGGCGGAGGTTCCGTCATCAACGTCTCCAGCGTGCTCGGGCTCGTCTCGACGGGCCTGCCCCAGGCCGCGTACGCGTCGTCCAAGGCCGGTCTCCTCGGGCTCACGCGGGATCTGGCGGCGCAGTGGAGCGGCCGCAAGAACATCCGCGTCAACGCCCTCGCTCCGGGCTACTTCGCCTCCGAGATGACCGCGCGCCAGCAGGCGGGCCACATCGACGACATCGTGAGCCGTATCCCCATCGCGCGCACCGGCGACCCCCAGGAGCTGGCCGCCGCCGTGGTCTTCCTCGCCTCCGACGCGGCCGGCTACGTCACCGGCTCGACGCTCACCGTCGACGGCGGGCTCACGGTCACCTGACAGGCCGCGGGCTGGGAGAATGACTGGGTGACAGCATCCATCGACCCGCACGACCCGTGGGCGGAGGTCGCCCCGGGCTCGCGCCGCATCCTCGAGGCGGCACTGACCGCTTTCGCCGACCGCGGATACCATGGCGCCTCGACCCGGGACATCGCCGCGACGGCCGGTATGAGCCCAGCCGCCGTCTACGCCCACCACCGCACCAAAGCCGACCTCCTCTTCGCCATCAGCCGGGCCGGCCACCAGCACGTCCTGGCTGTGTGTGAGCGGGCGCTGGAGGGCGAGACGACTCCGGTGTCGCGGGTGCGGGCCTTGACGCACGACTACTGTGCCTGGCACGCGCGGCATCACCTGCTCGCCCGCGTCGTCCAGTACGAGCTGCGCGCCCTGTCACCGGAGCACAGATCGCGCATCGTCGAGCTGCGCTCGCGCACGGAGAGGCTGTTCCGGCAGGAGGTGCAGGCAGGGATGGCCGCAGGGGCGTTCCGGGCCGACGAGGTCGACAACCTGACGCTTGCCATCCTGTCCCTCGGTATCGACGTGAGCCGGTGGTACACGCCCGGCGGGGATCGCACACCCGTCGGCATCGGGCGCTACTACGCTGGCCTGGTACTCACCATGCTGGGAGCCGGCCAGAACACGGCCTCGCCCCGCGCCTAGTCTTATGAGTCGGTCTCCGCAGGTGAGGTACCACGGCCGCGACAAGCCCAGAGGGACCTCACTCCCCGCTGCATGTCCGGCTGCCGTAGCCACGAGAACTCGGCCCACTCCCTTGAACGCCGGACCGAGTGGGGCAACCAGTACCCTCGCCCGAATGCAGAGATCCTCATCAGAGAAGACGGCGGTCTCCTCTACCAGCGGCAGGAGGCCCCGCCCCGACCCCGGCGGGTGACGACGTGGACGAAGACGACAACGTCCACCGCCTCCAGAGCCGACCCACGGCACTGCTGCCCTGCCGCGCCCCCTGAAGTCCTGACGCCCTGCCTGGTCCTCGCGCGCGCAGCGGACCGGGCCGGCCGCCGGGTCGGGGTGATTCCCGCCCTGCGGCGGCCGATCACCGGCCGGGAACAGGCACGGTTCCTACTGCTCCGGGACCGCCGCCGGCCTGGACCGTCCGAATCCCGCCGGGGCCAGGAACAGGGCCAGCGCGGGAATCAGGTACAACGCCCACGCCACGACCTGGTACACGGTGGGATCGGGCTGGAAGTTGAAGACGCCCTTGAGCAGCGTGCCGTACCAGCTGTCCGGCGGGATGGCCGCGCTGACGTCGAACGCCTTGTCCTGCAGGCCGCCGAGGAACGCGGCCTCCTGTAGGTCGTGCACGCCGTAGGCGAGCACGCCCGCGGCCACGACCACCAGCATGCCGCCGGTCCAAGTGAAGAACTTCGCCAGGTTGATCCTGAGCGCACCCCGGTAGAACAGCCAGCCCAGCGCGACCGCCGTCGCGATGCCCAGCAGCACTCCGGTCAGCGGCGCGGAGGATCCCTCACCGCTGGCCCGTACCGACGCCCACACGAACAGCGCGGTCTCCAGGCCCTCCCGGCCCACCGCCAGGAAGGCCGTGGCGACCAGTGCGCCCTTGCCCATGCGCAGTGCGCTGTCCAGTTTCCCGTGCAGCTCCGCCTTCAGCTGGCGCGCGGTGCGCCGCATCCAGAAGACCATCCAGGTGACGAAGCTGACCGCGACGATCGACAGCGTGCCGCCGATCAGCTCCTGCGCCTCGAACGTCAGCTCCTGGGAGCCGAACTCGAGGGTCGCGCCGAAGGCCAGCGAAAGGGCCACTGCGACCCCGATGCCGGCCCAGATCGGGCGCAGCGCGTCACGTCGGCCTGTCTTCACGAGGTATGCGACGAGGATGCAGACGACCAGGCTGGCCTCCAGCCCCTCGCGCAGGCCGATCAGATAGTTGGCGAACAACCGGTGATTCCCTTCTGGTCACGCGAACAGGGTCCGGCCCCACCAGTCGTCCTCGTCACGGACGCCCGGGGGGATCGCGAAGATCGCTGAACCCACGTGCTGGATGTACTCGTTCAGCACGTCGGCGCGTGCCAGGTTGCGCTGGATCGGGATGAACCCCTTGTGCACGTCGCGCTGGTAGGCGAGGAAGAACAGGCCCGCGTCCAGCCGGCCGAGGCCGTCCGTGCCGTCGGTGAAGGAGTAGCCGCGGCGCAGGATCATCGCACCGCCGGTGGTGTCGGGGTGTGCGAGACGGACGTGTGCCTCGGGCTTCATGGCCGGCAGGAAGGGTTCGTCGCGCTCCCTGGCCCTTCCGACCGGGGCGCCCTCGCCCTTGTCCCGGCCGAAGATGTCCTCCTGCTCCTGCAGCGGGGTACGGTCCCAGGTCTCGATGTTCATCCGGATCCGGCGGGCAACCAGGTAGGAGCCGCCGGCCATCCACGCGGAGCCGTCCTTCGCGGACGCCCAGACGTGCTTGTCGAGGGCCGCGGTGTCGGTCCCGGAGATGTTCCGGGTGCCGTCCTTGAAGCCCATCATGTTCCGCGGCGTCTGCTCCTCGGGCGTGGTGGAGGAGGTCTTGCCGAAGCCCAGCTGCGACCAGCGGACCACGGTCTTGCCGAACCCGATACGGGCCAGCTGGCGGATCGCGTGCACGGCGACCTGCGGGTCGTCCGCACATGCCTGCACGCAGAGGTCGCCGCCGCTGCGCGCCGGGTCGAGGTTGTCGCCGGGGAACAGTTCCAGGTCGACCAGGGCGGCGGGGTGCTTGTCCTCCAGGCCGAAGCGGCCCTTGGCGAAGAGGGACGGACCGAAGCCGACGGTGAGGGTCAGCCGGGACGGCTTCAGGCCGAGCGCCTCACCCGTGTCGTCCGGCGGGGCTTCCGGCAGGCCGCCGACCGCTCCCTCGCCGACCGTCAGCCCCGCCGTCATGCGCTCGGCGGCACGGGTCCAGTCCTTCAGGAGCTGGATGAGCTCCTCGCGGTCCTCCGTCTTCACGTCGAACGCGGCGAAGTGAAGACGGTCCTGGACGGGGGTGGCGATACCCGCCTGGTGGGCTCCGTGGAACGGCACGGCCGCACCGGCCAGGGCGGCGGACTCCATGGCGCCGGAGCCCTGGCCGCTCATCGCCGCCGCACCGCCGGCCCCCGCGGCCCCGAGGGCCAGCCCGGCACCCGCGTAGGCCAGCAGGGAACGGCGGGAGGGCGCGGCCGTGGCGGCACCGGCCTGGGCCACGACCGCCGGTTGCGCAGCGTCCCGTGCTTCCGTCGCTTCCGCCGCCTGCGTGAGCTTCTCTTCGGCCATCGAGTGCCTCCCCTACTTGACGACGGCGGCGGCGAGCTTGGACAGCGGCTCGCCGAGGGCGCTGACAGCGTCCGAGAGCTCCTTGCGCTGCGGCTCGGTGACCTGGTCGTAGGAGGTGAAGGCGTACGAGTTCTTGTCCTCGCGATACTTGTCGAGCAGCGTGCTCATCGCGGCGAACTGCTTGTCCAGTTCCTCGGCCAGCTTCGGGTCGTTCTTCGACGCGACGGGCCTGAGCAACTCGTAGGCCTTCTGGGCGCCCTCGACGTTGGCCTTGAAGTCGACCAGGTCGGTGTGGCTGTAACGTTCCTCCTCGCCCGTCACCTTGCCACTGGCGACCTCGTCGAGGAGTTCCTTGGCGCCGTTGCCCATGGAGGTCGGGGTGATCTCGGCCGTGCCGACGCGCTTCTGCCAGTCGGTCAGGTCGGCGACAAGCTGGTCGGCGAGGGCCTTCTCCTCGTCGCCGATCTTGTTGTCCTGCCACAGCGCCTTCTCCAGGCGGTGCCAGCCGGTCCACTTCTGGCCCTGCTCCAGGCCGTCCTCACGGATGTCGACCTTCGGGTCGATGTCACCGAAGGACTCGGCGACCGGCTCCGTGCGCTCCCAGCCGATACGCGAGCCGGCGTACGCCTTCTTCGCGGTCTCGATGTCGCCGGCCTTGACGGCGTCGGTGAAGACCTTGACCTTCGGGAGCGTTTCGTCGGCCTGCTGCTGCACATAGGCCCGGTAGGCGGCGACCGCCTTGTCGAGTTCGGGGCTGCGCTTGTCGGCCGCCCCCTGGCCGGTGAAGGTGACCTTCTGGCGGATGCCGTCGCCCTTCATGCCGGGCTTGCACGCGATCTCGTACGAGCCGGGCTTGACCTCGGCGGTCAGCCTCTGCTTGGTGCCGGGGCCGATGTTCTCGCGCTCGGTGACGATGCGGTCGTCCGGGAAGAGGATGTAGACCTCGGTGACCTTCGAGCCCTTGTTCTCGATGGCCAGTTCGACATGACCGGCCTTGATCTCCGTTTCGGACACCTCACAGGAGTCGTCCTTGGCGATCACCTCGACCGCGCCGTCCTCGTTGCCCTCCGAGTCGGCTTTCTGCGTGCAGCCCGTGACGGCGGCGGCCAGTACGGCCACTGCGGCTGCGCTCACGACGAAGGGGCGGACGGAATGCATGGAGGGCTCCTGGGTGGGGCGATGGCCGAGTTGATAAGTGAGGCGTGGCTAACTTAGCCGACCCTTATCTCGCCGCAACCCGCCAGTATTGTGATTCAGCTCGCAACTGGCCCGTAGGGAAACGCCGCCATTACGACTGACCCATGAACCCTCCAAGGACAAGTCAAGCAAGAGTCAAGCGAGGCAGAGGAGAGGGTCCGCGAGATGCCGGAGCGGCGCTACGTCAGCAGTGAGATCGGCCCGGGTCACCACGGCGACGAGGACAACGGGGCGGCCGGGCGGCCCCGAGATCCTCATCGGCATGGACTCTGGCTACGACACCGCCTGCCTCACGCACGCCCTGGCCGGCCTCCCGGTGGTACTGGTCGGACGCCCGCGCCCGGACCGCGTCGTGCTCCGCGACGCCGGCCCCGCCCGCAGCGGGCCCCGCCACGGCCGAGTCCGCACCCTCGCCAGGCCCGACACCCGGCACGCCCCCGACCTCACCACCACAACGGGCACCAGCCGCTACGGCACCGCCGAGGCGAGGGCCTGGGACCGCATGCACCCCAGACTCACCCACCGCGGCCCCGGCTGGAGCACGGGCACGACGACTTGCCCTCCGCCACGGCACGTTGATCCGCCTGGAGGTCGAACACCGGCCGGGCGACCGCGACCCCGAACCCGTCTGGTTCTGACCCTCGGCCGCCGGCGCCACATCCGCGGACATCCCCCGCCGGTGGCAGTCCTTCCTCCGCAGATTCGACCTGGAACATACCTTCCGGCTCATGACACAGACCCTCGGCTGGACCGCCCCGAAGATCCGCAACGCCGACACCGCCGACCTGTGGACATGGCTGAGCAACGCCGCCCACACCCAACTCCGCCTGCCCGGTCCCTCGCCGAAGACCTGCGCAGGCCCTGGAAACGGCGCACCGAACCCGCCATCTCACCCCCCGTCCGGGTGCGGCGGGGGTTGCGCAAGCTCCGGGCGACCACGGCCCGTCCCACCACGGCATCGAAACCGTCCCGGCCGGGACCGGGACGCCCTCCCGGATCGAGGAACAAGCACCCGGCCAGGCACCACGACGTCGGCAAGACGGTCAAACGCGCCGAATCGATCACGAAACATCAAACCCAGCGAGGGCCAACGCCAAGCTCAGGCGCCGGCGTCCGGGTGGCCCAGCGGATCCTGGCGATGACGTGCGCGCTCTGACACAACCGCACCATCGGCGCACCCATCACCAAGTCCCTGATTTGCCCACGACCACTGAGCCACTGAGCCACTGTGACCGCACAGGTTCGCCGTGTGCGTCGTCGTTGGTGAGTGCCCTGGAGACCCCTTCCAAGGTGTGGAACGTCGGCATGTGCTCGGGCGTCGCAGCCCCATGTGCCCGGTCGCTGGCGGCGAGCAATCCGGGGCGGACCCTCATTCCCGGCCTTCCGCGTCGGGTGCGGCGCGGCTTGCCAGTCGCTCGTATCGCTGTCTGGCTGCTTGCGGAGTGCCAAGCCCGAGGCCGAAGGCGATCTCTTGCCACGTCATGCCGCGGCCACGTGCCATCTTGAGCAGTCCGGTTTCCAGTTCGTCCATCTCCCCGCGAACCAGCGGGACGAGGCTCAACGCAGCGGTGATGTCGGCGTGGTCCACCTCCGGCTCAGCGTCGTCGAGCTGTGCGGCCCCGCTGAGCAGGAACGACACGAGCCTGACGGCTTCGTGCGGCCCGATGACCGAGGGATGGACCTGTCGGTGGCGTTGCTCGGCAGTAGCCGCGTGCCGCTCGGCGATGCGAAACAGGGACGCGTGGACGCGGTGCGCTCGCGCCTGCTCCGGCTGTGGGGGCGCGAACGGGTCGGTGTGCTGTTCAGGAGTCGACGGCATGGGAAGAGGATGAGACGGCGCCTGATCGTTGTCAATATATTGTTTTAAACAATACGTTCACCCGCGCCCGGGACACCCCCTGGTGCTGTGACCGCATAGGTCCGCCAGGTGGGATCGAGCTGTGGCGTGAGTGGGCGACCGCTCCAGCACATGCCCTTCTCGCTGCGAATACGGGCGCGTTTCTTGCGTTCGGCGGCCAGTACGTCGCGGTGGCGGGCATTGGCGTTGCGTCAGCACAGGTAGGCGTGCAGGGCCCCGAACGGGCCCCGGCGTCGTGGTGCTCGCGCACGACGCCGGGGGCGACCGGCTCGCGGAGCGTGCGGGCGCTGCGCGACCATCTGCCCCACCGGCACCGACCCCTCTACCGCCTTGCCAGCACCCGGGCGCGAGCGGAGGCGGCAGCCACGGCCGGCTACGCCGTCCCCCTCGGCTGGGCGACCGCCGCCCGCGCGGACGGCGGTCCCACCTGCTCAACCGTACGGCGTGACCCGGCGGGCCGTCCGCAAGGCACTGGAGTCGGCCTGGCCGCAGCCGAGCACCTCAACGCGTTCCAGACCGCCTTCGAGGGCCGCCTGACGCCGAGCAACAACTGACCACGCAACAACCAAGATGGCCCGTTAGATTGACACACCCTCCACGGCGGCGGCCTGACCGCTTTCACGCAGTGCTTCGGACGGGAAGGCGCCCACCGACCCGTCCCCCCGCCGTCGCAGCGATGTGAGACGGGCCGGAAAGAGGCGCGGGCGCCGCAGGGCCGGGGCGTTTCGGTTACTTGTGCGGAGCGCGGGACGGGGGATGTCCCGTCGAGGGACTCCACAGCCGGGTCAGGAGTTCGCGAAGCTGATCGATTTCGCCGGGGTCGAGGCGCTGGGCGAGTTCGACCTCGAGGTTTGCCAGCTGAGCCAGCGCGCGGCGGCGGCGCTGTTCCCCGGCGGGAGTGGGGACGAGCAGGCGGTCGCGTCGGGAAGCGGGGTCGGGCTGGGTGGCCAGGATGCCGGCGTCGGTGAGTTCACGGGAGACGGTGTGGATGTGCTGGCGGCTGACGCCCATGGCGCGGGCGATCTCAGCGGGTCGGCTGCCTTCGGGGTGCAGGTAGGAGACGACCATTGCGGCGGCGGCGCTGATGCCGGGTTCGCCGCCTTCGGCGACCGTGGCGTTGAGCCGGTCGGTGAACCACCGGAATCCGTCACGCAGCAGCACCGCCAGCGGCGGCCGCGCCGCCGTCGCCGGCCAGATGTCGTCGTCGGATGCGGTGTCGGCCGGTGTCTCTGCCGAGAGGTGGCCGTCCGGGTGAGGGCGGGGTTCGGGTTGCATGGCGCCTCCTTCACCCCTACTGTAACTGTCAATTGAGTTGACAATTCGGAGGCTGCGGTGATGGATGACGTCTTAGTGGCGGGAGCCGGTCCGGTGGGGATGATGACCGCCCTGGAGCTGGCCCGCCGGGGGGTTCCGGTGCGGCTGATCGACGGCGCTGACGGCCCGGCGACGACCAGCAGGGCGGCGGCGATCCACGCGCGCACCATCGAGGTGCTGGATCAGGTCGGGCTCTATGAGGCTTTCGAAGCGCGCGCGGTGCTGGGCCGGGGAATCGCCTTCTACGCCGACGGTGCCGAGCTGGCCGTGATGGACGCGACGTTCACGACCCAGGTCACCCGTTTCGATCAGGTGTGGTTCCTCGACCAGGTCATCACCGAAGAGCTGCTCCGCGAGGCGCTTGCCGCACACGGGGTGGGCATCGAGTGGGGGGTACGGCTGACCGAACTCACCGAGCACCCGGAAGCGGTCACGGTCAGACTGCGACACGCCGACGGCAGGCTGGAAGAAGGCCAGGTGGCGTGGCTGGTCGGCGCGGACGGCGGGCACAGTGCGGTACGCGACCAGCTCGGCGTACGCCTGGCAGGCCAATCGAGCGAGACCTGGCTGATCGCGGATGCCGAACTCGATTTCGCCGAGCCGCTCGAGCACGACCGGATCCGGTGGGTCCGCGCCGACGGCGGAACCGTCATGATCTTCCCCCTGGTCAGGGAGAAACGGTGGCGGCTGCTCGACACGGTTGATGTCGCCTACGACGGCGATCCTGGCGCTGTCGCCAGACGGTTCGCCGGGAAGCTCAGCCGCGGACTGGGCCGCGACGTCACCGTCGCCGCCCCGTCGTGGGTGTCGGTGTTCACCATCCAGCAGCGCGCAGTACCCATCATGCAGTCCCGCACCGGCACCGGACGGCCCTGTCGATGCTTCCTGGCCGGGGATGCCGCCCACGTGCACTCACCGGCCTCCGGGCAGGGCATGAACACCGGTCTGCAGGACGCGGTCAACCTCGCCTGGAAACTCGCCACCGCCGTCCGCGGCGAGCTGCCCACCCCACAGGCGGCAGCACTCCTGGACAGCTACAGCGCCGAGCGGGTCCCGGTCGGACAGGCGCTGCTGTCCACCACACAGATGGCCACCATGCTCGTCAACCTCCGCAACGCCACCGTGGACGAGCACCTGCCGGCGGTCTTCACGACCCTGCGGGCGCTGCCGCCGCTGTTCCACGCACTCAACCAGGGTTTCGTGGGCGGCATGTCCGGGCTCGCGATCGCCTACCCGACCAGCCCGCTGACCGTACACGACAGCGACACCACACGCACCGGGCCCCTACCCGGGCAGCGCCTCGCACAGGTGCGGCACGCCGATGCCCGCGATCCCAGCTGGCAGTCCGTGCTGGCAGCACTGCGCGAACCCGACTGGACCCTGCTGGTCGCCGCGCCCGAAGCGGCCGACCGAACGCTGGACGCCTGGCAACGCAGTGCCTGGCCGGCCCCGACGGTCCACACGGTCGGCGGGCCGGCCGCCGAACAACTCGGGCTGCGCGGCGCGCAGCCCGCGGCCGACGCGCCCGGCCGCGGCCCCGAGAGGACCGGATGGCTGCTGGTGCGTCCCGACGGATACGTCGCTGCCCGTGGTCGTGGCCCCGCCGAACTCGACCGGGCACTCGCCCGGATCGCCGGCTGAACGCCGCATCCCAGCCGAACTCGACGGGCCTACGAGTGCATGGCCTGCCCGTCAGCAAACGCGATCTTGTGCAAGGACACCGAGTGCTGACTCATCGGTTGATTGTGTCGACTGGAGTCAGACAGAGCTACTGGTTCAAGAGCACCCACTCACTGATCACCCGGGCCGCCATCACCATCATGACCAGGCGCATCACTCGCCGGGCCGCCGGAGCGGCAAGCCCGGCTCCCGAGAAGCCGCGCGGGACTGATCGTCCTCACGGACAGCGCCATCTCCTCGGCCAGCACCGGCGCACACCGCACTGTCTGCACCGATCGTCCCCTTGAAGAACCAGCTGAGACTACGTCCTGGCGATCTCTTGCCGGAGCTAATGGGTGAAGCGGCGTAGCAGATCCTCCGTTTCCCTGTGCTCGGCCCTGCGATCGTCCCTGCCGTCGCTGGGCCGGGAGCTCCAGACCCGACGCGCGAGAGCGTCGGCGAGATCGACGGTGTCGTCGGCGCACAGTAGGTAGAGGGCTGACCGGGCTTCCTGCATCCGGCTCACCAGTTCGTTGGCCCCGGCACCGTCGTCACTCAGCCGTGTTTCCCGGAGGTTGTCGATGAGCTGGACCACGGCGGTGTTGAAGCCGACCCCGGCTTTCAGCTTCTGTTCGCGCAACCACATGCGGTCCTGCCGACGCGCAGTGAACCAGGCTCCGAACACCGCCCCTGTGCGGCCGAAACCAGCCCCGATGGCCGCGGAAAGGATGAGACGGCCCCCGAGTCCGGGTTCGGCCATGTCATCGCCGACGGCTACGTCATCGTCCAGTACCGGCCCCAGCTCGTCGCCGGCGATCTGGACGCACTCCGCGGCTATGTCACCGACCCCACATCCGGCCTTGTGGTGGGCGGACCCGCCCCCGGCCAGGAGGAGGCGTTCCAGGCCGTCCACGCCTACAACACGCTGCCCTGCACCGACTTCGGCCTGGGGGCCTGGAGGTCGTTCACCGACGGGTGGTGGGACGACCCCCGCTCACGCGGGATCGTTCAGGGCGGGAAGAAGGACGAGCGGGCCGCCGACCGGCCGCCGCGCCGTGGCGGCCCCGACGCCAGGAGGAGCCTGGGCCGCCGTGTGCCCAGGACCGGAGCCTTCGTAGTGTCCGGTTCGAGCGGTCAGGTCCGCGCGATCAGGGCGTAGCGCTCGTCGGTCACCGCTGCGCCCCACAGGGCGGCGTCGGCGCTGAGGGGCTCGATGCGCAGGTCGCTGACGAGCGGGCGTACCGCGTCGGCCAGGTCGTCGGCGCTTCGCCCGGCAGTTCCTCACCGAGGACCACAAGGACCTCGCCGACACCCCGCGCCAGTTGGAGGCCTTCGTCGTGGGCCAGGCTCTCGATGCACATCCAGCACCGGCCGGGCGCACCCGGTGCGCCCGGCCACTGCGTAAGGCGCACCCAGGACGGTGGTGGTACGCACCGCGCGCATCGGGTGGGCACGACCGCCGGACAGGTCCACCGCACCGCACCAGGTGCGCGCGGCGGCGGGCCCTCTGTCACACCCTTGACCACGGCCTGACCGGCGGCCGGGACGGGCTGCGCCAAGACATCTCAAAGGGCTGAGAAGTCAACTCGGCCTCTCGACAGTCGGGCTTGTGGGCCATGCCGCCTTCCAGCTCAAGGCAATGGTCGAAGATGACTTCATGACAGGTGAAGCGAGCGAGATCGTTCTGAGCAAGCAAGACCTTCGTGAGGTCACCGCGTTCGCAGCGGCGTGCGCGGAGGGGGCGCTTGAGATATTAGAGGCCGATCAGCCAGATGACTCGCGACCCCGAGACGCTGTCGATGCCGCGTGGGAGTTCGCTCGGGGTGGCGAGCGCGGCAAGTCCTTGCGCGACACAGCGTCGGCGGCCCTGAAGGCAGCCAAGAGTGCGGACACTGCGGCTGCGCGCGAAGCAGCGTGGGCAGCGATGTCTGCGGCAGGCGCCGCCTATCTGCATCCGCTGGCCAAGGCCACCCAGGTCAAGCACATCCTCGGAGCCGCCGCCTACGCCGCCAGAGCGGCCGAACTCGTCGCTGGCGACGATCGGGCCCTTGGTGCCGAACACCTTGAGCGAGCGGTCCAACACGCGACTTCGGTCGTCGTTGACGTGCTCAAACGCTTTCCGGCGGCGCCAAGCGGGGGCGGACGGGTTGGTGAGTTGATGCGCGTGCTGGACGCCGGCCTACGTGCGCTCAGCCTTTCCGAGTGACTTCCAGCGTCCGGACGACGTGGCTCACCACCAGAAAGGGCAATCGCTCGCCGACCAAGCCTCCTGTGGCGAACGTCCAGTCTGCGCCGGGCCAGAGGAAAGACCCACACGCCGGGGTATTTGCCAGGGCAGTGTCAGGTTGCAGCACCCCGGGCGGCGCATGACTCTCTGGCAGTTGCGCGCCGTCAGGGCTGGCGGGGCCATGGCATGGGTACGGGCGCAGCCTGCCTATACGGCTCCATCGACATCGTCGCCACTTTGCATATTGTCCTGATACATCACCCA
This sequence comes from Streptomyces cinereospinus, assembly GCF_042430725.1. Classification (NCBI taxonomy): domain Bacteria; kingdom Bacillati; phylum Actinomycetota; class Actinomycetes; order Kitasatosporales; family Streptomycetaceae; genus Streptomyces; species Streptomyces cinereospinus. The sequence goes on from NZ_JBHMCY010000012.1 coordinate 78,057, forward strand.
CAGTTCAGCGACTTCCGCCGACGAGCATCCCAGGCGTTCCGCTTCCCGGATGACGGGGGGGACTTCATTCAGGCGATTCTCGTCAGCAAGAAAGCGGGCAAGGCTGGCAGCAGATTCGGGATCTCCGGCACTGATTCCGGCCCGGAGGTGCTGTTCCGCCTTTTCCTTCATCCCGAGGTCGTCCAGGACAATCGCGACATTGAGGTGAGAATTGGTTTCGCCCGCATCAATAGATTTGTCGTATTCTTCGACGGCTTCAACCCTCCTCCCCACGCTGCTCAGCCAGTTTGCATAGTAGAAGTGGGCTTCCGGAGATTCTTCAATGGCCGCCTTGAATGCGCGTTCGATTGAATCCCGTTTCTCTGCTTCGCCAGCGAATCGAGCGAGAAAGAGTGCGCGCGCGAGATACGCTCCAGCGTTTTCCTGCTCAAGCGCAGCACTGGTCCAGCGATCTGCCTCTTCCAGATTTCCGAGCTCAATGTGGGTGCGAGCCAGGTAGGACGTGACTCGAGAGTTCCCATTCTCTACTGATTGTGCCAGGTACGTCAGAGATTCTCGATATTCTTCCAGGTCGAAGTAGTGTTTGCCGAGATTTCCCCTGGCAAGCTCGTCGCCTTCGTCAATCGCCGATCTCAGAACTACTTCCGCTTCTTCCGGACGATGCTGATCCAACAAGAAGCAGCCATAGTTGTTCAAGGAGCCGGACAGCCCTTCGGCTACGGCTTTTTTGTACCACTTCTCCGCTTCGGCTTCACTTCCGGGCATTTCGCTCAAAAGGTCGGCGAGGGAGAGGATGACTCCTGCGCCGCCGCTTTGCGCACACCCGCGGAGGAGTTCCACGACCTCCTCTTGCGCATCTTCTTCCTCAAGTATCTCCTTCAGAGCAAGGGCGGCATCCGAATTCCCACCGAGCGCAGCCTTTCTCAGGATCCCCTTACCTTTTTCCGCTGCACCGCCCTTGACCAGAAGTTCCGCCCATTTTGTCTTGATTTCCATCCAGACTCCCCATAAACAGAATTGCACCGAGATTGCCGCCCGTCCGCACGCGCTTCACGTGCGGACGGGCGGCGCCGAGATCAGACTCTAGTCCTCTGTTCGCCTGTCACCATGCCCAGCGGCCCCCCCAGAAGCTGTTCCACGGCTTCCACTTCGGGTGGCCTCGCTTCTTGTGACCGCCATGCCGTCCGGCACCTTCGTGCTTGTCCTTGGTTGACCCGCTCTTTCCGCCCCGGTGAGGTTTCCGGTTCTTCTGACCCCAGTTCTTGTCTTTCTTCTTGCCGTTCCCTCTCTTGTTCCGGTAGGTGAAACGCACCTTTGGCCGGCTGGTGACATACCGGATCGCGACCCACCCGCCTCGGACAGCCCATACCCAGCGACCATCGAGGTCATAATTGTTGCGCGGGTCTGCAAGGGCGTACTCGTAGGCGTTGGCGCTGCCGCCATAGACCGGGTCGATGGTGAGGAATCGGCCAGTGGCAGCATTGTAGAGGCGGGCGCCCATGAGGGTGAGTCCGGTGAGGGTCTCGGTTGAGCGCTGTGTGGCGCCGAGCCAGTTGTAGCGGGTGGTTGCCTGCTCCGGGCGAGGGTTGCCGTATTCGTCGCTGTCCAGGGCGACGGGGGCCTTGCTGGTGTCCAGCGGAAGCTGCAGCGCGACATCACCGTGGATGTTGGTGAGTTGCAGGACGGTGCCGCCGGTCCTGGTGGTGGTGGCGGCGAGATCGCCGGAGGCGCTGTCTACGTTGCGGGTGAGGTCTCCGGAGGTTGTGTCTTCGATGATCCAGCGGGGATTGTCACTGTCGCTGTCGTAGTGGTTGGTCTTGGATGCGGTCTGTGTCCAGGTCGCGCCGCTGCCGCTTTCCACCTTCCAGGAGCGGAAGCGCAGGGCGGCATCGAGCTGCCACGTCTGTCGCTTGCCGCCCGAAGTCTGCTGGTGGGCAAGGTCGTTGGTGTAGTAGCTGATGGTGCTGCCCGGCAGGGCGGTGGTGCGGCCGAACGCGTCGTAGGTGTAGCCGGAGTTCACGAGGCGGTCGGCGCTGTCGTAGGTGAAGCTGGTGGTTGTCGCTCCTGAGGAGGTGCAGGCGCTGCCTGGTGCGGCGGTGGCGGTGGCCAGTGTCTTGCGGTTGCTGCGCTGGTCGAAGGTATAGGCGCGGCGGGTGCAGACTTCGCCGACGGTGTCGTCGACGCCGGTGAGCCGTCCAGCCCTGTCGTAGGTGTACTTCTGTGCGGACCAGCCTTGGTGGCTGGTTGCCTGGCCGTGCACATTCTCGGTGACGGTGTCCGTGTAGACGGTCGTGCCGTCACTGTCGCGGGTGTACGCGCGAGTGGTGGTCGCGCTCGTGGGGTCCTCGGTGACCTTCAGGGTGTAACCGCCAGGGAGCTTCTCCGTGGCGAGGGTTCCGTTGGCATCGTAGGTGGCAGCGAAGTCACCGGCGACGGAGTCGCTGGTCCTGGTCACCAGCCCGCGGGGCTCGACCGTGTGGTCGTAGGTGTAGGTGACCGTCGAGGGAGCGGTGTCGCTGATTCTGACCGGCCGGTCGAGCTTGTCGTATTCGGTGGTGGTCCTTCCTCCGTCGGCGTCCGTGTAGGAGGTGGTCCGGCCGAGCTGGTCGTAGGTCCTGGTGATCGTTCCACCGGTGGGAGAGACGGTCTTGGTGACCTTGCCGGAGACGGGGTCGTATTCGGTCGTCACCTGGGGAACGGCCTGGCCGAGGGTCCCGCTGACCGTGGTGGTCTCGGGGCGGCCGGCGGCGTCATAGGTGGTAGTGGTGGTGCGGGTCTGGCCGTTGGCGGTGTCGGTGACCTCGGTGGGCTGACCGTAGTAGTCGTATTCGGTGGTGCTGTCGGGCAGGTTCGCGGGGTTGGTGCCGCCGCCGGTGATGGCGCCGGCCGGTCCGGTCCAGCAGATCTGGTCAGCCCACTCGGGGCGGCCGTTGCAGAAACCGGTCCCGTCGGCCGTCCAGTACTCGGTGATGCGCGTCGCGGCGTCGTCGCCCGTGGAGCCGGGCAGCGACTGTGAGGTGACGCGTCCCTGGGCGTCGTAACTCGTCGAGGTGGTCAGGTTCAGACCGCCGGCGTCCTGTATGGTGAGGGTGGGCATGCCCTTGACCCAGTCGTACTGGGTTTCGGTGACCCGCTGCTCACCCATGACCGAGTAGTAGTCGCGTACCCGGGCGCCGGTGACTTCCAGGGTCACCTGGTCCTTGACGGTGGCGGTGCCGTCGGTGGGACGGCCGCTGTCGTACTCCTTGACCGTCCAGGTGCGGGCAGGCACGGAGGTGTCGGCCTGGACCAGCACGCTGGTGCCGTCCTTGAGGTCCTCATTGAGGTCGACGCGGTGCAGCGGCCCGAACTCTTCGAGCTCGCGGGTTCCATTGTCGTTGTAGAGCGAGGTGGTGGAGAGCAGGTGTGCCCGCTCGGAAGATGACCGGGAGATGATGCCCAGGTCGGTCAGGGTGTCCTTCTGCGCGTCTGTGGCGCCGAGTGCGAGTTCGCGGTTGGCTGCGGACAGTTCACGGACCGCGTTCCCGAACCGGTCGTACTCGGTGGTGGTGATGGACTGCCCCGGAGCTGCGGTGTTGACCTGGCGACCGGAGGCGTTGAGGTAGTGGACGGTCGCCCGGCTGTAGGTGCCGGACGTCAGGTTCGCTCCGTCGTGGGAGGCGGGAACCAGGTCGGCCGGGAAGATGGCGGTGGCGTCGGTGGGGCTGTCGAGCTGTCCCCAGGCGGCCGTGTCCGAGATACCCATCGGATGGGGGGCCCTGGCACCGGTCAGCGGAACGCCGTAGACGATGCTGGTGACCGCTTCTCCCTCCACCGTGTCAGCGGTGCCCTGCTGCAGCGCGGGACGGGAAACCGCCAGGAGCATGCCGTCACCCGGCGCGGTACCGCTGGCGGCGTTGCCGTAGGTGAAGGTGTAGGGCAGCTCACCGGGCGGTGACAGCCAGGTGACGCGACCTTCGTAGTAGGCGTACTGGGTTTCCGCCTGCTGCCCGATCCGCGGGTCCCAGGACTGACGGAGCCGGCCGAGGGAGTCGTAACGGTAGGAGGCAACAGCGGTCGCGGTGGCCGCGGTCGCGCCCGGCTGGGTGGCCCACAGCCTGATCTGCCTGACCTGGCCGGTGAAGTCGCCGAACTGGGCGTCGGTGTCCGTGCCTGTGGCCGTGGTGGACGTCGCGTAGACGAACTCCATCACCCGGCAGCCCTTGGTGGCCGGGGTGATCTCGCAGGTCGCCGCTGCGGCGGCGGACGTAGGGGCGATGATCCGCTTGGGGCGGGCCAGCGTCTTGCCGTCCACGGTCACGGTCTCGGAGACGACCTTGGTGGTGGAGTTGGACAAACCGTCCATCAGGGTGCTGGTGACCTGCCAGGTCGTGGCATTCGCCGGCTTGGTGAACGAGGTCACCGTGCCATCGGTGTCGGACAGGGTGAAGGTCGAGCTGACACTGCCCTTCAGAAGGAGGTTTTCGGCTCCGGGCTCGGGTATCCATCCGGTCTTGGCCGCGTTGGCGGTGAAGTGGAGGGCGTCCCCTTCGGCGGTCACCACAGCCACTGCGGTGTCGGACACCTTGCGCAGGTGGGCGTAGTCGGACTCGGTCACCTCAGCGACAGTGCCCGCCACCCACTCCTTGCCGAAGATGGCCGCCTGACCCTCCTGCTGTGCGCCCTGGTCAGGGGTGCGGGAGGAGGCCGTTCGGGTCACCGACATGTCGAAGGACGACGCATCGGTCTCCGAGAGGGTGTAGTCGCCGGTGAGCAGGTTGAGTGAGCCGGGGCCGGTCTCGGTGGCTGCGGCTCCGTCGGCATTGCGGTCCACGACCACGGTCAGCGGAGCCGTGCTCGAGGCCGCCGAGTTCGGGCCGGTGAAGTCGGCCTTGATCTGGATGGTTCCGTCGGGGGAGACGGTACTGGTGGTGTTCCAGACCAGCGGCGCGTTCTTGCCCCCGGTCAGCGCAACCGGCCAGGCGGTCAGAGCGCTCCCGCCCGAGATGACGTCACCCGCCGGGATGGCCACCCAGACGTCCGCTTCCGACCTGCGCCAGGAGAACGACACTTTGTCGTACTTCCCGGCCTCGGCCTCGGCCACCAGCGGCAGCCGTCGGGCAGTACGCTCGCCCTCGGACGGTTGGAGGAACCCACCCGGTCCGGCGTGAAAGACGTACTCCCGGGCTTCGGACTTGTTGTCGGCCTTGTCCACCGAGCGGACCTGCAGGGTGTGCGTTCCGTTCTTCGGCGGGGTGACGCTGATGTTCTTCGCAGCGGTAGAGCCACCAGTGGCGACCTTGGTCCAGGTCACACCATCCAGCGACCACTCCAGCCAGTTGTGGTCGGACGCCGGCGGTGTGACGGTGAACGTGCCTGCCTGCCCGGCACCCTTGACCCACTGCCCGCTCGGGTAGTCCGTCGAGGTGATTGCGGACGGGGCGGAGGGGGCGGCGGTGTCGACCGTGAACGTCTTCCACGCCGACCAGCCGGTGTTGTAGTGCGTACCGTCGTAAGGGCTGGTGCGGAACTTGTAGGTCTTGCCGTTCGTCAGCACACCTGCCGGAACGGTTACCGACGCCGCGGAGCCGCTGGCCACGTACTTGGAGACGATGACGTCACCGACCTGCGTATTGGTGGCGTTGTCGAAGATCTGGAAGGTGCCGTTGACCAGGTCGCCGTCAGCGTCAACGAACGTGTCACGCAGCGTCGGCGTGGTGGTGTTCACCAGGTAGGAGCCACTGTAGGAGAAGTAGGGCGGGCCGGCCTCCTGCTTCGTTCCCGTCTTCGGGCGGAAGTTGTAGTTGACGACCAGCTTCGGCGGGTTGGATGCCGCGTTGGCGGAGTTGACCCGCTTCCACTGCTCGACGATCGTCTCACTCGGCGCATAGAGGCCCATGTGCCCACGAGTCACCTTGGCCGACGCCCACTCCTGGACCAGTGCGGTCACATCGGCGTTGATCCAGCCGTCCGGCTGGGTGGTGCAGGACGGGTTGCCCCTCGTCTCCGAGGACGTGGCCTTCTTCGTCAACTTCGTCGGCTGCGCGGTCCAGCGGGACGACGTCGACGCCGCCCCGGTGGACCACACTTCCCATGGCTGGGTGGGGCACGAGGAACCGGTGTAGTTGGAGGAGTGGAAGTTCCACAGGCTCAGCTTCGCGCTGGAGACCAGTGCCTCCTGGATCGTCGTGGTGTTCCAGGAGATGAAGGAGCGCGCCGTGCGTGGGGTGCCGTCGCTGTTGGTGGTGCCCGGGTTACCCCAGTTTAGTTCGGTGTCCGTGGACAGGTCGGTCGTCTCGCCCTGCTGGACGTAGGTGTCGAATACGTTGCTCAGCGCCGACGTCGAAGGGTCCACCGTGACCGGGAACTTGGTCTTCGGGTCCGCGAGGAACTTCGCGTCCGGCGTGATCACCAGATCGACCCCGGAACTGTTCTTGACGACCTTCATGGCGACCGGCACCCGGCGGGTGTGCTCACCCGACGTCTTGTCAACGGTCGCGTCCCACATCACCGGTGCGGGCATGACGGCCCGCTTGCGGTTCTTGCGGTCGGTGAACAGCACGTTACCGTCAGCCAGTTGCCTGACCTTCAGGCCTTTCGCCTGAAGCGGCAGCGTGTAGGAGTAGTTGGCCGTGGAGGGACGCTCTTCGATCTCGACGAACTGCTCGAAGCCCGTGCGAGTCGCCTCGACCACCAGGTCGGCACCCGGTACCGCGTTGACGTACTCCGCACGCGTGCCGTGCAGCTTCGGCTCGGGCAGACCGCCCTTCCACTGCAGCCGGATCTGCTGGTCACCCTCGCCCAGCGTGACCAGGTCGACCGGCTTCGACTGCCGCGCCGCCGCGAGCGACTTCGCCGGCGTACCCGTCCGGCCCGCCAGCCTCAGCCCCTCCGGATGCGCGACCGGCTCGACACCGCCGTCCGCCGTCTCCTGCAGATCGACATCAACATCCACCCACGCGCCGTCACGCTGGAACCGCACCGGCCCTGCGGACAGCTCGGTCGTGAGACTGCCGTCCTTGTTCACCCATGTCGTCGCCGCTTCGGTGCGCTCACTGAGCGCCTCCACCCGCCGACCCGACAATCGGGCCGCGACCTTGGCCGACGCGATGTCCGCCGCAGCCGCTACCCCCTTCGGCTTGCTCTTGTCCTGGACCGCTTCCGGAGCGGCAGCCGCAGCCGCCCCCTCCATCAGTGACACCGACATGAGCACAGCCAGACTGGCCGAGATCCACCGGAGGCTCCGGCTTCTCTCGTGCCAGACCCACCCTCTCTCTTCCGGAGAGGGCAACTGGTCCTCAGAACTCACGAGTTCATCCCTGTCTGCCGTTCGTGAAAGAACAGTGAACGAATCGCAAAGTAGCCGAGGACACAAGATCATCAAGATCACCTAACGCCCAACACGGACAGTCGCGAGGCGTGTTCATCTGAGTGATATGCAACACACCACGTCATGTGACGAATACGGAATGCCACATTCCATGGTGGGGTCGATACCGCATAATGCGTTATATCGAGGCAGGCAAAGCAAAACCCCGAACTCGCACATCCATCTCAGTGTCACCGAAATGAGATGGCTCAGGCTTCGAGCGAGGTCCTGCCTGGTGGCCATGCGCAGGCGTGACATTGAGGTGCCTCCGGGCGTCAGGTCACCGAGCACTGACCAGGTCAGGACCGCCGCAGCCGACTCGGGCTGGGGCGACTGGCCGTCCGAGGGCGACGAGGACGAAGGACGCCGCGAGATGACCAGGCCCTCACCTCTCGGCTCGTCCGGCTGACGGCTGTCGTGGCGAGAGAAGAGAGCCACGACGAGCCGTGATCGATGAAGAACGTCCTCGACACCCCTCAGAAGCGGGAGAGAAGGCGGGTCGACCACGTGATGGCACGTCAGGCCCTGCTGCCGCGCGGACTGTCCGGCCATGCGAGCCGTGCCATGTGATCAACGCCGGCAGAGCCGGCGAACGTCATGACACGAGATCTTGGATAGGCTGCGGTGCGCTCTGACTGTCGGAGCTCAACCGCGCCGCTGTGGAGAGCATCGGGTGCCGCAGCCACATCCCACGTGTGGCATCGCCCTCGCCAGGCTTCCGCCGGTGCACAGATGCGGACGCGAGCCGCGATCCGAATGGGGTGGGAAATTGTCCAGTCACCGGCTGTCCAAGAAAGGCCGCTACATCGCGTGGGCCACGACGGGTGTCATCGTGGTCGCAGGCGCCGGGATCGCGGCGCAGACCTCCATGGCCGCCCCGAGCTGGCCGGCGCAGAAGACATACACGGGACGGGCGTTCGACACCTGCACGGCGCCCTCACTCGCCGCGATGAAAGCCTGGAACACCGGCTTTTACGGCGCCGTCGCCGTCTACGTCGGCGGCAAGAACCGCGGCTGCGCCCAGCCCAATCTCACCGCGTCCTGGGTGAAGTCGGTCAACGCCGCCGGCTGGAAGCTGATTCCCCTCTACGTCGGCGCCCAGCCGCCCTGCCAGACCAGCAGGAATCCGGAAAGGTTCACCGCCTCCACGGCAGCCTCCCTCGGGGCGAGCAATGCCAACGACGCCGTCGCCAAGGCATCCGCACTCGGCATTAAGCCGGGCAGCCCCATTTACCTCAACATGGAGTCGTACGACATCACGAACAAAGCGTGCAACGATGCCACCCTGACGTACGTACGCTCCTTCACCAGGACACTGCGAGCCAAGACGTACCGCGCCGGGTACTACGGCTTTTCCAGCTCCAGCGCCAAGGCCATCGCCACCGCCGCCAACCGTACCGACCTGCCGGGGAACCTCTGGTACGCACTGTGGAACAACAAGAACACCACCACCGCCGACTGGCCCTGGGACCCCGAGCTGTACACCAACCACAGCCGCGGCCACCAGTACATGGTCAACAGCAAGGAGACCCGCGGTGGCCACACCATCACGGTCGACCGCAATGCCTGGGACGCCCCGGTCGCCATCATCGGCTGAGAGACCGGGCACCGCACCAGGTGCGCGCGGCGGCGGGCCCTCTGTCGCACACCCCCTCGGCCGCCGCCTGACTGGCGGCGCTCAAGGAGTGCCGACTCGCGCCGGGCCGAACCTGGTGGCTTCATCAGGTTTCCTTCGTGCTCGCTGTTCGGTAGTGGAGCTGGACGCGGCGGAAGACGGGTCAGCGCTGGGGCGGATGAACGTTGCCAGGTTCGTCGTCCAGGTCGTCGTGGTCGGGCGTGGGCTGCGGCGCGAAGGGGAACGCGGGGTAGACGTTGACCTGCGGCGTGGCGGGGGCCGGGTTGCTGATGACCGGGCGCAGGCCCCGGCCGCGCAGGGCGACGATGCTGGCGGCACAGATGAGGGCGGCGATGCCGGTGGCCACGGTGCGGCTGCCGTCGGGCGTGGCGGACCACACCATGGCGATGCCGGAGATGCCCCACCCTGCCCAGAGGATTTGCGCGCCGGTTGCTGCCCGCGGATCCACCGATCAGGCCGAGGAATCCACCGATCAGGCCGATGAACCCGGTGAAACTGCCCGAAGGCGTGGACGGCGGAGCCGGGGAGGGGAGGCCGACGCTGTGCTGCCCGACGCAGGGGCGGATCGGGGTGTCGATCACGCCCCCAGGCCGCTGGTGCTGTCGGCTCCGGACGGCTCGATCACCGTGCGGGTGACGGACAGGCGGTGCGCTCCGTGTTGACGATGTCGCCGACGACGTCCAGCAGGACGATTGACTGCGGCGACCCCGGCGAGGCTGAACACACCCTTGATCCAGTTGGTTCTCCAGACACCTTGACGATGTCTCACTGGTGCGCCTCCTTGTGGAGCGGGTGGAGGCTGCGGTGTGTCGATTCCACCTCGTCCTGCCAGGACAAGCCCGACACCGGCATGCGGCATGTGGCATGCGGCATCAGGAAACGGCGGAGACGGAGGTCAGAGCGTGTGTGCGGGAATCGGCCAGGGCGATCTCGCCGTTTACGCTCTCCCCCGCTCAACGCGCAGAGCGTGCATCGACCCTGAGAGTCCTCCGGCATCCGTTGACCACCGTCATAGAACGTGCCGTTGATACCTCACACCCGACCGGATGCCGGCTCTCACATGGCGAGAGGTGTACCTCACCAGCGATCAGATCGACGCCTCGTCGGTCAGCAGAGGTACGGCGCACGGACGGAGGACCATGAGCGAGTCTTCCGAGGTCGCCACCATGGCAAAGGGGAACCGGTCGAGCTCAAGACAGAGTGCGACGTCATCAGGATGGACTCCTTGACGGACCCCCTCCGCCAGCTCGGCGGCGGCGCGCGACTCGGCAGCGCGGCGGACGAACTCAACAGCATCCGTCCCGGCCTCGGTGGCCCTCCGAGCGATGTATTGAGCGCACGCCAGATCTTCGTCGGCCTGCCCATCCTCGCCGGTGACCACGAACGTGACACTGTCACACTTGCGTGTTCGCAAGAGCCGAGCCGTTGCCTCCGCCACCACGAAGCTGGCGCACAGCACCAGCGACGCCTCCTTGACCGCGAGGGCGCCGACCGTCCCTGCCGTGGTTTTCTGCACAACGGTCCGTCCGCCAAGGTCAATAGACCGCAGCAGTCCCGGCGAGTTGACGGTGTCGAACCCGGGCGCGGGCGGACCGTCTTTGACCGCCACCCAATCCTGGTGGCGGGCCTTGAGTGCGAGGGCTTCGTCCAGCGACTCAGCGAGGACGATCTTCTCCGCCCCCTGGGCAAAGGCATAGGCAGCCACGGTGAAAGCACGCATGACGTCGACTACGACCGCCACCGAAGGGGCTTCGACCAGCTCGGGGATGCCAAGGAAACGAGAGTCCATTCCGATCACGATCGCGCATGCCCGACCCAAAGCACTCAGAAAGTGATACGCATCACATCTATGGTCTCGGAATGCAACACCTCCGACTGCCTCCGTCGCGAAAGTGGTCCGCAACGACCCGCCTGCTCAATCGCCACACGGGGTCACCCGCACACGGTCTCTGCGGACACAAGAAGGATCTTCGTAACCGAGATCGTCAACGGCGGCCCGCCCGTCCACATCGGCGCCGCCCTGCTCGGCCCCCAGAACCTCCAGACCCTCCACGGCTACGTCGCGGTCTTCGCCGAGGATATCGTCGTCAACTGCCAGCGGTTCCTGCACGACCGCCGCTCGCTCCGACCAGAGATCGAATACACGCCTGCATCCGCTCCCCGATGCTCCAGGTCAACCCCAAGCTGCTGCCCCGCCTCGCAGAGATCGAGAAGGACTTTCTCCTACGCCGCAAGCGAGCCCAGGAAGAGCACTGGCTCGGCGAGGTCGAAGGCATCGACTCCACCCTGACCTTCCTGCCTTAGGCCGGACGCTCCGGACCTCCTGCGTCTGCCCGGCGCTGGAGCCGTGGACGGTGCCGCCGTGATCGCGGTGGCCGAGGCCTGCGACGGTGTCATTGATGCCTGGGCCGATGCGGATGCGGGACGGCGCCGTTCACACGGAACTCGGCGCAGGCCGCGACGCCGTTCGAGGCCTGGGGTTCCGCACCTGCGGGTGCCGCGTGAGCGGGAGGTACGGCCGGGGCGGCGAGGGACGAGACGGTGGCCGCGGCAAGGGCGCGGCGCAGCATGCGGTGTCCGCGACGCCGCGCCCCCGCCGCGGGGCGGCGATCCTCGCTGAGGCTGCCGGACCGAACTGCCACCGCCCCCGGGGCCGGGTCTCGTCCGACAGCCTCTCCGGCACGGCTCCGAACGATCCACGGACCGGACGACAGGCGGTCGTCAACGCACCTGAGCTGCAAGCCTTGTTGAGGGTGTGAAACCCGGAGGAGTGACCTCCGATCCAGTGGTTTGACGGTGATAGCATTTCGCCGTCTGCGACCTTGATCCACTTCTACTCAGGGCCCTGAACCCCGAACGCGCTGAACTCCCCCGTGTGCAGTGCGCTGGACGGGTTGCGGAATCTTGCGAGGCGTACCCCCGACGTCCGCACGTAACGCGCCGGGAAAGGTTTCCATGACTCAAGATGTGCTTCTTTGGTGCCTGTTTGCGATAGCGGTGACAGCCGTCGCCGCCGTCGTGGCACTCGTGCTCCGCAGCAGAGGCGTGACGAGGAGGAAGAAGGAGTCCGAGGCCGAGCTTCAGGCGCGGCTGCAGTACAGCCAGAACGAACTGGGACGCGTACAGGCGGAACTGGCCAGGACCAGAAACGAGCAGGACGGGGTCATCCGCGAAGCGGAGCAGGCCGCCGAGGAGAACATCAAGGCGGTCCTCAAGGGTGCCGCGCGCTTCCTGCAGAGCCTCGCGGCCGAGCAGACGACGCTGCTGGACGGGGTCCAGCGCGAATACGGCGGCCACCCGGTCCTGGCCGACCTGATGGACATCACGCACGCCAACGCCCAGATGGCCCGCAAGGCACAGGGCATCGCCGTCATGTGCGGTGCGCCGCTGGGCCGCCGCAACCAGCCGGCCAGTGTCTACGACGTCGTCCGCAGCGCCCAGAGCCAGATCCGCAACTTCCAGCGCGTGGAGATCATGCAGCCGAGCGGCATCGCGCTGAAGGCCTCCGCCGTCGCGCCGGTCGCCCTCGCCGTCGCCGAACTGCTCGACAACGCTGCCAGCTTCTCGCAGGCGGACGCGCCGATCGAGGTCACGTTCCGCCAGGTTCAGCAGAACCTCTGCATCATCATCGACGACGCCGGCGTCGGCATGAGCGACGAGGACCGGCAGCGGGCGAGTGCGCTGCTGTCCGGCGACGACGCCGCCCGCCTGTCCCAGCTGGGCACCCAGCCGAAGTTCGGCTTCCCGGTGATCGGCCTGATCGCCCGGCAGTACGGCTTCAAGGTGGATGTCACCGGTGTCTCCCGGTACGGCGGCGTACGAGCCGTCGTCCTGCTGCCCGAGGAGCTGTGGACCATGGAGGAGACCCCCGCGGCCCCGGAGACGGCGCCCGTGAGCAGCATCCGGCCGGTGCAGGCCCGTACTCCGGAGCGCACGGCCAACGGTCTGCCGAAGCGCGGGACCCGGATCACGTCCGTCGGTGACTCCACCGCGACGGACCAGCCGGCCAAACGTGCCGTGCGGCGCCGCGGCGCCGGCAGCCTCGGTGCCCTGCAGCGCGGCACCCAGACCGGGCGTGATGTGGCCTCCCTCGACACCCCTATGTCCGAAGGATCCGACAACGCATGAGTACGACTGACCTGTCGTGGATGGTCCAGGACATCGTGACCAACGTGCCCAAGGCACGGCACGCCGTGGTGCTGTCGGCGGACGGCATACCGCGCGGTTCCACGGACGGCCTGACCCGCAAGGACGTGGGAACCGTCTCCGCGGCCATGGCCGGGATGCAGTCCCTCAGCCGGGCCACCGCCCACTTCGCCGGCCCTTCGCCGGACCGGGCGTGGATCCAGACCGTCATCGAGTTCCAGCACGGCTGGGTCTTCCTGATCGGGGCCGGGCAGGGGGCCTACCTGGCTGCCGCCGCGGAGCCCGACGTGGACATGGAGCAGCTCTCGTTCCGCATGAACCGGCTGGTCGCCCGGCTGGGCAACAACCTCACCGCCCCGCCGCGGATGCTCCCCGCCGACGCGGCTCAGGCAGGAGACGGGCCTCAGGCACACGCGGCCGGGACGGGCAGGTCCGTCGCCGTTCTCGACCAGCTGGACCGGGCGGTGGCCTCGGTGCCGGGTGCCCTGCACGCCCTGCTGCTCGGCGCGGACGGTCTGCCGCGCGGCGCCAGTGCGCGGGTCGACAGGGACCTCGCGGACACGATCTCGGCGGCCATGACCGGCATCCACGCCTACAGCCGGGCGACCGCGCCCTTCGCGGGCGGTGAACTGGACGACGAGTGGAGCCAGACGGTCATCGAGTTCCAGCACGGCTGGGTCTTCCTGATCGCCGCCGGCGAAGGTGCCTTCCTCGCCGCGGCCGCCGAGCACGACTGCGACATCGAGGAGTTCGCCGCACGTCTGGGTGATGCGATGCCCGCGTCGCTGCCGGGCGTGCCGGGAGAAGGGGCCAGCGATGCATGACGACCCGTCCGACGAGCTCGAACTGACGGCTCCGTTAGTCCCGTTCTTCGTCATGGCGAAGGGGCGCGTACTTCCGCGGGACAGCGAGTACGAGCACACCACCATGATTACGGCCCAGGACTCGGCCCTGGCCACGGTACGCACCCTGGCTCCGGAGGCTCGCGCGGTCATCGACCTGCTCGCGGACGGATTCCTCTCGGTCGCCGAGGTCGCGGCCCATACCCAGTTGCCCTTGGGCATCGTGCGCATCCTGCTCGCGCAGATGGCCGAGGACGACCTGATCCATGTGCGCAATCCGGTGCCGCATGCGGAACGCCATGACCCAGCCCTGCTCACCGCCGTGCTCCATGGCCTGGAGCGAATACGAACCGGAGCGTAACTCCCGTGTATCTGGATCCCAAGGTCTCCCGCTCCGTGAAGGTCCTGGTCGTGGGCCACTTCGCGGTGGGGAAGACCACCTACATCGGAAGTGTCTCCGAGATCGAGCCGCTTCAGACCGAGGAGGAGATCACCGAGGCCAGCGTGGGCCTCGACGACCTCTCCGAGACGCCCGACAAGACCACCACCACCGTGGCGATGGACTTCGGGCGTCTGACCCTGAGTGACGACCTGGTCCTCTACATCTTCGGAACTCCCGGGCAGGAACGGTTCAAGCAGATGTGGGAGGGCCTGTCGAGGGGAGCGCTGGGCGCGCTCGTCCTGGTCGACCCCGAGCGGCTGGAAGAGACCTTCCCCATCCTGGACCTGGTCGAAGCCTTCGGCCTGCCCTACGTCGTCGGCGTGAACACCTTCGACGGCAGGACCCACTTCCCCCTGTCCGAAGTGTGCGAGGCACTCAACCTCTCCGACGAGACACCGGTCATCGACTGCGACGTCCGCGACCAGGATTCATCGATGCAGGCCCTCATCACGCTCGTGAAGCACCTCTTGTCCTCACTCGGCTAGGAGCCACCACCATGCAACAGCCCCTCGAGACGACCGGGGTACCTGCCGAATGCCCAGCCCACGGCAACGTCCCGCTGTACGGCTCCGACTTCGGCTCCGACCCCGAGCGCACCTATGACAAGCTGCGCTCGATGGGACACAGCGCCCCCGTCGACATCGCGCCGGGCGTCCAGGTCGAGCTGGTGACCAGCTATGACGCGAGCCTGTACATCCTGCAGAATCCGACGCTGTTCGTACGCGACTCCCGTCGCTGGAAGGCCCTGAACGAGGGGCGGGTCCCGGAGGACAGTCCGGCCCTGCCCATGATGGGATACCGTCCCAACGCCCTGTTCAGCGATGGCGCCGCGCACGCCCGGCTGCGGCAGGCGGTCACGGAGAGCCTCGCCACCGTCGACCAGAGCCGGCTCATCCGGCTGACCCAGCAGTCGGCCGACTACCTGATCAGCCGTTTCAGCTCCGAGCCCCTCGGCCAGGCCGAGCTGATGGCCGCGTACGCCCAGCCGCTGCCCCTGCTCGTCTTCGGTGACCTGTTCGGCTGCCCGCCCGAGATCGGCGACCGCGTCATCGCCGGGATCACCGGCATCTTCCAGGGCACCCCGGGCGCCGACGAGATCCTGGGCGCCGCGCTCGGCGAACTGATCGCCCTCAAGCGCCGGCAGCCCGGCGAGGACCTGACCACCCGGTTGATGGTGCATTCGGCCCGGCTGAGCGACGAGGAGGTGCTGCACCAGCTGGTGACCATGCTCTCCGGCGGCACCGCGCCCCTGTCGGCCACGATCGGCACCAGCGCCGCGCTGTACCTCAGCGACGACTGGCCGACCGGTCTGCCGGTCGAGGACGCGGTCGTGAAGACGTTGTGGAACTACGCCCCGATCGCCAACTACGCGGGGCACTTCCCCACCCAGGACGTCGAGCTGGGAGACCGCACCCTGCGGGCGGGCGACCCGGTCCTGATCTCCTTCGCGGCGGCCAACACCGACCCCAAGCTCACCGCGCACCGTGAACAGCTCAGCCCCAAGGCCCACCTCGCGTTCGGCGCCGGCCCGCACGCGTGCCCGGCCAAGGACCCCGCGTTCATGATCGCCGCCACGGCCGTGGAGTCCCTGCTCAACCGGCTTCCCGATGTGGAGATGCGCGTCCCCTTCGGCGAACTGGCGTGGGTGGCGGCGCCGTGGAGCCGCTCGCTGGTCACCGTGCCCATCCGGTTCACCCCCCGTACCGTGGCGCAACCGGTCACCACACGTCAGGCGCCGCCGTCTTCCGTTCAGACGGCACCCTCGCCCGCCGGCGTTCCCCAGCCACCCGCGGCGCACCGGCCGGCCCACGCCGCACCGCGCCCGAAGGGCGGGCTCTTCAGCCGCTTCCGCGCCTGGGTGAACGGCGAGTGACGCAAGTAACCATATGAAACTACAGAGTTACTGTGTGACTCGATGACCACTCGGGTACGGATAGCGGCTGGCAGAAAGGAGCCGCTACCGTGGGAAGTGTTACGACTCCGTCCGCGGACCGTCGGGCCACCATCTCCCTGTTCTCCCGCCTCAGGACGGCTGACGGACAGGCCGACCCCTTCCCCCTCTACGCAGAGCTCAGGGCGCGCGGCGCTGTCAGCCGCGCGCCCTGGGGTGGTTTTCTCGTTACCGGTTACAGCGCCTGCGAGCAGGTGCTGCGCAACGGCGTCTGGCTCGAACCGGACACCCGATGGCGAGAGCAGCAGGGCGCGCGTACCCGCTGGAGTGCCCCCTCGTCCCGGGAGATCAGCCGTACCCTGCCGGCCCTCAACCCACCGGAGCACACCCGAGTGCGCCGTTCGGCCGGCAGCTTCGACCGCACCACCATCGACCGGATCGGCCTGCGGGTCTCCGACGTTGTCGACCGGCTACTGGACACCCTGCACGAGCGGCTGCGCGCAGGCGAGGCCGACTTCGCGGAGCTGGTGAGCGAGGAGCTGCCCGTCGCGACCGTCGGCGACTGGCTCGGACTGCCCAGCGCCGACTGGCCCCGGCTGCGCGAACTCACCCACGAGCAGGTCTTCACCCAGGAGCTGCTCCCCCACGCCAGCCAGCTCGCCCGTTCCGACGCCGCCATGGCCGAACTGCGCTCCTACTTCCTCGACCTGGTGCGTGCCCGGCGCAGACGCCCCGGCGACGATCCGGTCTCCCGGTGGATCAGCACCTGGGACGAGCTCGAACCGGACCAGGACAAGGCAGACGAAGCCGTCTACTTCCTCGCCCTGTTCGTCCTGCTGGCGGCGCTGGAGACCACCGCGACACTGCTGTCCACCATGACGCTCCGGCTCGTCGAAGACCCCGGCCGCTGGAGCCGACTCGCCCTGCGCCCGGACCTCGTGCCCGCGTTCGTGGAGGAGACCTTGCGCTATGACCCTCCCACGCACGTCATCAGCCGGGTCGCCGCGCAGGACACGCTCCTGGCGGACACCGAGGTCGCCGCCGGTGAGATGGTCCATCTCATGGTGGGCGCCGCCCACCGCGACCCCGCCCGGTTCCCCGACCCCGACACCTTCGACCCGCTCCGCAACCCCTCCCACCTGGCCTTCAGCTGGGGCATCCACTACTGCCTCGGAGCACCCCTGGCCCGGCTGGAAGCACAGACCCTGCTTCGCCATCTGATCGCCCGCCTGCCGCAACTGACCCTGGTCCGCCGCCCCGCGCTGGCGCCCCGGGTGGCGTTCCGGCGCCTGCTGAACCTGGATGTAGCACTCGCATGATCTCGCCCCTCACTCCCGCCGCCGTGTCCGCCACCGAGGCCGCGCTTCCCTTCGCGCCCGCGCTCTCAGCCGCCCCCCTGGCTCTCGGCAGAAGCGGCCCCGTCCTCCACGTCCAGCTCAATCCCGCGGCACAGGACGACGTCTTGAGCACGGCGGTCCTGGACGCGCTCATCAACGTCCTCGACGACCTCCATGACCAGCCCGACGTCCGCGTCCTGGTGCTCTCCTCCCTGGGCGACGACTTCTCCCTGGGGGCCGACCGCCGGGAGTACCAGGACGCCCTGGACGCCGACCCCGGCGGAAGCACGCTGCTGCGCCTCGCGGACAAGGCCCACCGCCTGTGCCAGGCACTGGAGAGCACCCATGCCGTCACCATCGCCCGGCTGCACGGCAAGGTCGTAGGAGCCGGTCTGGCCCTCGCCGCCTACTGCGACCTGCGCGCCGGCGCGGACACCTGCCGGTTCCGCATGCCCGAGGTCGGCATCGGGCTCGCGCCCGCCTGGGGCGGCGCCATGGGCCGGCTGATCACGGAAGCGGGTGCCGCCCGGATCCGCGAACTCATGCTCACCTGCGAGACCTTCGACGCCCCCACCGCCCACCGCCTCGGCCTCCTGCACAAGGTCGCCCCGCTCGACGCTCTGGACGAGGCCGTCACCGCTTGGTCCAAACCCCTCGCCCGACGCTCCCCACAGGCCGTGCTCTTGACCAAACGCATGCTCACCGGCTACGCCAAGGCCGCCCGCATGACCGACCCCACCCTGCTGGACTCCCACCTCCTCGCCGCCCAGCTCACCAGGCCCCGCTAGTGTTCTGAGTCAGGAATGCGGTTTTGACGTTCCGGATTGCGGGGTGGCGCGTACTGGGCGACCGCAGGCCGAGTCGAACCTGTCGGACGAGGAACGGCACCGCGCCGGAGGGATGGGCGCGGTGCCGTTCCACGCCGCGGGCATGGGCCCTGCGCTGCCGGATCGTCCTGGCGTGTGCCGCCGGGGCGTCGGACAAGGACGTTGCGGCGCACCTGGGTCCGACACCGCTCGCGGTGGGCCGGTGGCGGGCACGCTCCGTCGAGCGCCGGATCGCCGGCCTGGGTGACATGCCCAGGCCGGGCGGCCCCCGGACTGTCTCCGACGAGCAGGTCGCCGCGGTGGTGAAACAGACGCCGGAGCCGACGCCGAAGAAAGCCCCTCACTGATCGACGCGGGCGATGGCCCAGGAGATGGGCCTCGCATGATCCGCTCGTTCCGGCAGTGCTCCCGCCGGACAGCTGCGGCGCTCGGCCAGCCCCCACGCAGGTAGTCGCGGCCGGCTGAGCGCCAGGGGCGGGGCGGTCCCGGAGCGTCCGGGACAGGTTCACTCTTCACTTGTCGGATCACCTGGAGCAGGCCGCGACGCCTGACCTGTCGGTCGACAGTGTGCCTGACAGGCGAGTCGCGACCCTACGGCGCCTGGACTCAGCCACACTTGAATGATCATACACTTACCGCGCGCAGTGGGAGCACCAACCCCTTGCACCATGAGCACACGCACCCACACTTCGGCGCGACTCACCAAGCCAGCGTAGCGCCATCAGTGCGCCTCTTTGATGGCAAGACTTGACGTAAAACCAAATGTGTATTCACATAAGGCCTTGAGTACCGGGACGGCAGGGAGGTGGGGCGGCTCCGCGCATTGCCGCAGGCGCCCCGCCCCCGGGCAGCCCTCCAACGACGAGAGAGCCTTCTTCCGCCATGGCGCGTGCAGCGAGCATCGACCCTGAGAGTGCTCCGGCGTCCGTTGACGTGGCCCTGCGGCAGATGCCCCGCTCGCACATCCTGAGCCTCATCACCCACTCGGCCGGATCGGCCGCGGCGGGGACATCGCCGCCGGTCTGCTTCCTGGCAGGCCCGGATTCCGCCTACATCAGCGGCGTCGTCATCGACGACGACGGAGGTCTCGTCCACGCCTGATCAACCCGCTTCGCATCCGCACCTGCCGTGGGCCCTCCGCACGGGCCTGCCGTATCGCGTCTGTGACAGCCGTCCCGCAAGGAGAGACAACCATGTCGTTCACGTCGTCCTCAGCAGGTCAGGCCCGCGTCTGGTGGGAGACCGCCGGCGAGGGAACCCCCGTCATTCTCATCAACGGCCTCAGTTCACCTTCGGCCGTCTGGTTCCGCCTGGTGCCCATGCTCGCCGGCCGGCACCAAGTCCTCACATTCGACAATCCGGGCACCGGCCGCACCCGTTTCGAGGGGGACTCCTTCTCGATGGAGATGCTGGCCGAGGCGGCCGCCGATGTCCTCCACGCCGCCGGAGGGGCCAAGGCTCATGTCCTGGGCATGTCCATGGGCGGGCTCATCGCCCAGCAGCTCACGCTCACGCGCCCCGAACTCGTCTCCAGTCTGACTCTGGTCTCCACCCATGCCGGGTCCCCCCACATGACCCAGGACCAGAGCAGTCTCGAAGCCATCAGCCGGGCGCAGCAGATGTCCTCCGAGGACCGCACCGGCTACCTCGCCGATCTGACCTATGCCCGTGCCACCCGGGCGGAGCGCGAGGCCGATCTCGCCGTCAGGGCCCAGTACCCCACCTGCGAGGAGGGTTACAGCAGTCAGCTCGCCGCGACGATGGGCTGGGAGCGCCTTGAGGACCTGCGTACGCTCACCTGCCCGGCACTCGTTCTGCACGGGGCGCAGGACCAGCTCGTCTCCGTGGCCAACGCGCGCCAGTTGTCCGAGTACATCCCGCGAGCCCGGCTGACGGTGCTCGAAGAGTGCGGGCATCAGGTCTTCAGCGACCAGCCCGTGACCGGTGCGCACACCCTCCTCGACTTCTTCGCCGAGGTGGAGGCCGCTGCGTAGCCGTTGCCCGCACAGGGGTTCCCCGGCGGGTTTCGCGCCGGGGAGCCCGCGATCGTCGTCTCACACCGCGGCGGGCGTTCCCAGCGCGGCTTTCGCGATGCGGAGAAGGGCCGGCTCCGCGTGAGGCAGCCGGCGCAGGTGAGGCGTGCGCGCCACATGGTTGATGATCATGATGGCCATGTTCACGCGCAGCCGCGCCGCCGTCTCCTCCTGCTGGGACCCGCCGGGGCTCAGCAGGGCCGACCATTCGCGCAGGTAGTCGTGCTGGGCCTGGCGGAAACGCTCGCGGTCCTGTTCTGCGAGGTGGCCGAGGTCACCGATGAGGACCGATGCCATGCCGTGTTCGACGGCCAGGACCAGGTAGGAGCGCAGCAGCCCGTCCACGGCCTGCTCGGCGTTGCCCGCCTGCGCGAAAGTACGGGTCACTTCCGCCCACAGCCATTCGTTGCCGCGGTTGAGGACCGCGGCCAGCAGTTCCTGCTTACCGGAGAAGTAACTGTAGACGCTGGGGCCGGCGATGCCTGCCGCTTCCCCGATCTCCTCGATCGTGACCGAGGCGACGCCTCGCTCGGCGATCAGCCGGGCGGCCGCTCCGACGATGCCCTCGCGCCGGGACCGCATCGCCAGACGCCCGCTGCCGCTGTCGTGCGGGGGCAGCGGCTCTGCGTGCATCCCCGGAAGTGAAACGTCCGCCACCCGTCGGACGGCTTCGTAGAGCAGTTTCGTGAATCGGCGGGGCGACACCTGGATGCGGTGGAAGGAGATACTCGCCAAACCCGCCAGGATGCCGGCCGCCAGCAGATCGGCTTGTTCTTCCTGCAGATCAGGGCGCTCCTGGCACAGCCGAGCGCGCAGCAGCGCGGCCACCTGGGCGTACTCTTCTCGCAGCTCGCTTCGCACTTGAGCGGGGGCGTGGCGGGCCTCGCGCAGCCACAGGACGCCTGCGGCCCTGCTGTCCACGGCAGCAGCAGCCAGGGCGCGCAGCATCGCATCGAAGTCGACGGGCTGTTCGAGTGCCGCCCGGGCCGGCGCGATGCTCTCCCGCGCCGCAGCGGCGAACAGCGCGTCCTTGCCGCCGAAGTGCCGGTACAGCGCCGACGGCTGCACGTTGACCGCGCGGGCGATGTCGGCCATGGAAACACCGGTGTAGCCGACCTCCGAGAACAGCCGGATGCCTGCCTCGACGATCAGAATCCGCCGGTGCGCGGGCCGCGTCCCCACTGGCGGCACCGTGCCTATGTCCTGCGTACCCACATCTGCTCTCTCAGGAATCGGTCGACAGAGGAAGTGAACGACGCTTCGACGTCGCGGTGCAATTGTAGGGAGGGAAACGGTCGTCTTCGCCGGGCCTTGGGCTCAAGCGACGGCCATCCCTGGCGCCGACAAGCTTGAGCGTGCCGCCGCCCTACGGTGCCGCCCATGGTTACCTTGCCGTCCCCGGTACGGCAGGGAGAACGCGCCCCGCCGCCCGGGTGCGGCCGGAGCGGCGGTGGCACGGTCTACGGCCCCGACGGCTGTCACCACGAGTGGCGTGCCGGGCGAAGCGGCGGCGCTCAGCCGTCCGAGGCGTTCGGTGCGACCGAGTGCCAGGTGACGGGGTGACGCCCGGTGTCGCGGTGGGAGCGGGGCGGGTCGGCCGGGGTCCTGCTGAAGCGCGGGGCGGGTGCGGGCTGGAGCACGCCGTCGATCTCCAGCCAGGTCCGGCGGGCGGTGTTGTGGGGGTCGGCGGCCGCTTCGTCGGCGGTCAGGACCGGGCTGACGCACGCGTCGCTGTCGTTGAAGACGTCTTCCCAGTCGTCGCGGGTTCTGCGCCCGATGATCTGCGCGAAGAGGGCGTGCTGCTCGGCGGGGGCCGGGAGGTCGTCGGGATCGAGCCCGAGCCCGCGCAGGAACTGCTGGAAGAACTGGGGTTCGAGTGCGCCGACGGCTATGTGGTGGCCGTCGGCGCACTCGTAGACGGTGTAGTTCGCGGCGCTGCCGTCGAGCTGGTTGTGGCCTCGCTCGTGCCACTGTCCGGCGGCTCTCAGGCCGCTGAGCATGGCGAGCATGCTCACGGTTCCGTCGACGATGGCGGCGTCCACGACCTGGCCGTGCCCCGAGGCGCGTGCTTCGTGGACAGCGGCGAGGACGCCCAGGGCCAGCAGCATTCCGCCGGCACCGAAGTCGCCGAGCAGGTTGAGGGGTGCGACGGGCGGGCGGTCCGGCGGGCCGAAGGCGGCGAGTGCGCCGGACCGGGCGATGTAGTTGAGGTCGTGTCCGGCGGTGTGGGCGAGCGGACCGTACTGCCCCCACCCGGTCATCCGGGCGTAGACCAGGCGCGGGTTGCGTCGCAGGCACGGTCCGGGACCGATGCCGAGGCGCTCGGTGACGCCCGGCCGGAAGCCTTCGACCAGGACGTCGGCGTCCGCGACCAGGTCCAGGACCGCGGTCACGCCTTCCGGAGTTTTGAGGTCGACCGCGGTTCGTCTGCGGTTGCGGAAGAGCACGGTGTGGGCGGCGGCGTGCAGTTGGTCGGCGGCAGCCGGGCGTTCGACGAGGATCACGTCGGCGCCGAGGTCGGCCAGCATCATGCAGCCGTACGGTGCCGGGCCGATCCCGGCGATCTCGACGATGCGGAGGCCGGCCAGCGGCCCGCCGCTCATCGTGTGCCGCCCTGGGCGTCGTCGGAGATGTCGGAGCGCAGTCTGTACTTCAGGAGCTTGCCGGAGGGGTTGCGAGGGACGGAGCCGAGGATCAGTACGTGCGGCACCTTGTACGAGGCGAGTCGCTCCCGGCAGAAGTCGCGGACGCTGTCCAGGGTGACATCCGCCCCTTCCCGGGGAGTGACCACGGCCACGATGCTCTCGCCGTAGTCCGGGTGGGGGCGGCCGATGACGGCGCAGTCGGTGATGTCGGGGTGGGCGGCGAGGGCGTTCTCCACCTCCACCGAGTAGACGTTGCGGCCGCCGGTGATGATGAGGTCCTTCAGCCGGTCGACCAGGGTGACGAAGCCGTCGGCGTCGACCCGGGCGAGGTCCCCGGTGTGCAGCCACCCGTCGCGCAGCGCTTCCGCGGTCTCGGCGGGCTTGTTCCAGTAGCCCTTCATGACGGTTTCGCCGCGCAGGATCAGCTCGCCGACCTCGCCCGGCAGGGTGTCCTGTCCGTGCAGGGAGACCACTCGCGACTCGGTGAGCGGCAGCGGCTGGCGTCCGCTGGCGTCGGGGCGTGCGCGGACTTGTTCACCGGTCAGGTAGATGCCGCCGGGGCCGCCTTCGGTCTGGCCGCACAGTTGCATGAACTCCACGTGCGGCAGCAGTTCGGTGAGTTGCTCCACCGTGCTCGCGGGCATGGGGGCGGCGCCGAACAGGCCGGTGCGCCAGGCGGACAGGTCGCGGTCGGGGAAGTCGGGCCGGCGCAGCAGGAACTGGAACATGGTGGGGACGCCGAAGAACATCGTGACGCGTTCGGCCTCCAGTTCGGCCAGGACGGTCGCGGCGTCGAAGCCGGGCAGGACGATGTGCTTGGCGCCGATCAGTGTCCCGGGGATGAGCATGATGCACAGCTGTGCACCGTGGCACAGCGGGGCGCTGTGCAGGAGCCGGTCGCCGATTCTCATGTTGCAGGTGGCGATGATGTTCACCGCGGTCCACATCACCCGGTGGTGGTCGAACAGGGCGCCCTTGGGCCTGCCGGTGGTGCCGGAGGTGTAGAGGATCAGTGCGTCGTCCGCCTCGGTCACGTGGTCTTCGGCGGGGTGCGCGGCGCTGTCGGCGGCGAGCGCCAGCAGGTCGTGGTGGCCGTCGCTCTCGCCCAGCGACAGCACGTGCGTCAGGGTGGGCGGGAGGCCGGCCGTCCGGGCCTTGTTCACGGTGGGGGCGGTCGTGGGGTCGAACACGAGCGCGGCGGCCGCGGAGTCGGTGAGCAGGTACTCCAGCTCGGGGGGCGCGGCCGAGGGGACGACGGGGACGAAGACGAGGCCGAGTCTGACCGCCGCGTAGAAGGTGATGACGAAGTGGTCGGAGTTGGGTGCCATCAGTGCGAGGCGGTCGCCCTTGGCCAGGCCGAGGCCGGCCAGTGCTGCTGCGGCCTTGTCGACGGCGGCGTCGAGTTCGGCGTAGGTGTAGGTGCGGTCGTCGAAGGCGAGTGCCGGGGCGTCGGGGGTCCGACGGGCGCTGGCTCTCAGCGTGCTGCCGATGGTGGGCATCGGTGCTCTCCTTGGTGTGCGGGTGGGAGGACGCCCGAGAAGTGGTGGGGGCCGGGATTCAGCCGAGGTCGAGGGATTTGCCGATGATCTCTTTCATGATTTCGTTGGCGCCGCCGTAGATGCGCGAGACGCGGCTGTCGGCCCAGATATGGGCGATCGGGTACTCGAGCATGTAGCCGTATCCGCCGTGCAGTTGGACGCAGGCGTCGACGACGCGTCCTTGCAGTTCGGTGCACCACCACTTGGCCTTGGCCGCGTCCTGCGGCAGCAGCTGCCCGGCGTTCAGTTCGACTACACACCGATCCAGGTACTGCTGGGCGATGTCGACCTCGGTGACCAGTTCGGCGAGCCTGTGCCGGATGGTCTGCTGGGCGCCGAGGGGCTTGCCGAACGCATGCCGTTCGCGCACGTGGGTGAGGGTCGTCTCCAGCGCGGTCGTGGCCTGGGCGAGGCCGGCCACCGCGATGGAGATCCGCTCCTGGGCAAGGTTGCGGGTGAGGCCGGCGAACCCTTCGCCTTCGACGCCCAGGAGGTTGGCCACCGGTACCGGGGCGTCGGTGAAGGATAGTTCCGCCGTGTCCTGGGCGTGCATGCCAACCTTGTCCAGGTTCCGGCCGCGTGCGAAGCCGGGGGTCCCGCGTTCGACGACGATCAGGCTCAGGCCCCGGTGGGGGTGGCCGCCGGTTCGGACCGCGGTGATCACCAGGTCGGCGTTGATCCCGTTGGTGATGAACGTCTTCGCGCCGTCGACGACGTAGTGTGCGGCGTCGCCGTCACCGTGGCGCACCGCCTTGGTGCGGATGCCGGACAGGTCCGATCCGGTGCCCGGTTCGGTCATCGCGATCGCGGTGATCAGTTCACCGGAGGCGATGCCCGGCAGCCAGCGCCGCTTCTGCTCGTCGTCGGCGAGTTCGAGGAAATACGGCAGGCAGATGTCCGCCTGGAGGGACGGGCCGAGGATCGCGGGTGCGATGCCCGCCCTGGCGGCCTCCTCCTGCAGGACGACGTTGTACCGGAAGTCCCGTGTGCCCGAGCCGCCGTACGCCTCGGGGACGGCGAAGCCGAGTGCGCCGAGTGCGCCGAGCTTGGTGAACAGCTCGCGGGGCACGATCCCGGCGGCCTCCCAGGCGGGGTAGTGCGGGACGGCCTCCTTGGCGAGGAAGGCGCGCACGCTCTCCCGGTAGAGGTCGTGCTCGGGGTCAAAAAGTATTCGCTTCATCGCGACCTCACATGATGAATCCGCCGCCGCACACCAGGGTCTGGCCGCTGACGTAGTCCGACTCGGGTGCGCAGAACAGGTAGACCGCTCCGGCCGCTTCGGCCGGCGTGCCGGCGCGGCCCAGCGGGATCATCCGCTCCATCGCGGACAGCAGGTCCGCGTTGACACCGACCTTGATCCTGTTGCCCTGGATGTCGATCGACGCGTCGGCACCGGCCGGTGCCTCGGTGAGCCGCGTCCTGATGAGGCCGAACGCGACGGTGTTGACCGTGACGTTGTAACGGCCCCACTCCTTGGCCAGGGTCCGGGTCAGTCCGGTGACCCCCGCCTTCGCGGCGGCGTAGTTGGCCTGCCCGGCGTTCCCGCCGAGCCCGGCCAGGGAGGAGATGTTCACCACCTTGCGGCAGGACGCCCCACCATGCGTGGCCTCCCGCTTCGCCTGCGCGCTGATCACCGGTTGCGCGGCCCGCAGGATGCGGAACGGCGCCTTGAGATGGACGTCGAGGATCGCGTCCCACTGGTCGTCGGTCATCTTCTGGATGACCGAGTCCCAGGTGTAGCCGGCGTTGTTCACGATGATGTCGAGTCCGCCGAAGCTGTCCACGGCCGTCTGCACGAAGCGCTCGCCGAAGTCGGCGTCGGTGACGCTCCCGACGCAGGCGACGGCGGTGCCGCCGGCGGTCTCGATGGCGGAGACGGTCTCCGTGGCCGGTACGGCGTCGAGATCGTTCACCACGACCCGGGCGCCCTGCGCGGCGAGCTTGAGTGCGATCTCGCGGCCGATGCCCCGGCCCGAGCCGGAGACGACGGCGACCTTCCCGTCGAGTGGTCCCATGTCAGTGGTTCTCCCTTCCTTCGTGTGCGGTCTTCGATGGGTCGCCGGCCGCGAGGGCCACGACGGCTTCGCCGGCCAGGGTCGTGGTGCCGTCGGACAGCGCGACGGTGACCGCCAGCGTCAGGTGTCGTTCGTCCGCGACGTGCTCGACGGCGGTGACCTGCGCGCGGCAGACGGGCCGCGCATGGACCGGGGTGACGGCCAGGAACCGCACCCGCAGCGAGCGGACGCACTCCTGCGGCACCCATCCCGTCAGCAGCCGCCCGAGGTAGGCCATCGAAAGCATCCCGTGGGCGAACACGTCGTCGAGACCGGCCGACCGCGCGACGTCCGCGTCGATGTGGATCGGGTTGTGATCACCGGAGGCGCCGGCGAACAGGGCCAGCGTGGTCCGTGAGATCGCGGGTGCCTCGAGCGGTGGCAGTTCGGTGCCGACAACGGCCGGCAGCGTCGAAGTGTCCACGGACGTGCTCACCGCCTGACCTCCGGGTTCTGGACGACCAGGACACTGCGCAGATCGGCGATCCGCTCGCCGTCGCCGCGTGTCACGGCCGTGTCCTTGACGATGAACTCCAACGCGCCGCCCTTCTTCTGGTAGGTGTCGCTGATCGTCGACCGGGCGACCAGCGTGTCGCCCGCGTAGCCGAGCGTGTGGTAGGTGAACGACTGCTCGCCGTGCAGCACCCGGCGGAGATCCACGCCCAGGTCCGTGAGGTAGCCGAACGGGTCGCGCTGCTCCAGCTCGATCGCGAACAGGAACGTCGGCGGCACGGGCAGATCCCGGTGTCCCTGGGCGCGGGCCGCCCCGACATCGGTGTAGACGGGGTCGTTCTCACCGATGGCCTGGGCGAAGAACCGCAGCCGGCCGCGCTCGACGTCCATGCGCACCGGCGGCAGGCCGGTCCCTACCGCCGAGGAGGGAATGGTCATACCCGGTCCACCTTCTGATAGAGGGTGACGACCGCCGCGCCACCGAGGCCGATGTTGTGCTGGAGCGCGAGGTCGACGTCCTCGACCTGCCGGGCGCCTGCCTCGCCGCGCAACTGCCACACCAGTTCCGCGCACTGCGCCAGGCCCGTGGCGCCCAGCGGATGGCCCTTGGACAGCAGCCCGCCGGACGGGTTGGTCACGACCCGGCCGCCGTAGGTGTTGTCTCCTTCGACGACGAACTTCTCCGCGGTGCCTTCCGGCGTCAGCTCCAGTGCCTCGTAGCTGAGCAGCTCGTTCGTGGTGAAGCAGTCGTGCAGCTCCACGACCGCGATGTCCCGTGGGTCGGTGCCGGACCGCTCGTACACCTGCCGGGCCGCCGCCCGGGACAGGTCGTAGCCCACCAGCTTCATCATGTCCTGCTCGTCGAAGGTCGACGGGGTGTCGGTGGTCATGGCCTGGGCGGCGACGGCCACCGGGGCGTCGAGACCGCGGGACCTCGCGAACTCCTCGCTGACGATCAGCGCGGCGGCCGCGCCACAGGTGGGCGGGCAGCACTGCAAACGGGTCAGCGGCCCGTAGATCTGCGGGGAGTCGAGCACCTCCTCGACGGTGACCGGCTCCCTGAAGACCGCGTACGGATTGTTCGCCGCGTGCCTGCGGGCCTTCACCGCGATCCGGGCGAACGTGTCGGGCGCCAGACCGTACTTCCGCGCGTACGCCTCTCCGGCACCCCCGAAGTACCGCGCCGCGAACGGCGCGTCGCTCTCCCCGACCGCGGCCCGCGCGACCTCGTCGAACCGGGCGAACGGTGAGGGCCGGTCATCCCAGAGCATGTCCAGCGCTCCGCGCCGCATCTGCTCGAACCCCAGCGCCAGGACGCAGTCGGCGGCTCCGCTCTCCACCGCCTGCCGGGCCAACCACAACGCCGACGAGCCGGTCGAACAGTTGTTGTTCACGTTGACGATCG
The DNA here is from genome assembly GCF_042430725.1 of Streptomyces cinereospinus. Taxonomy (NCBI): domain Bacteria; kingdom Bacillati; phylum Actinomycetota; class Actinomycetes; order Kitasatosporales; family Streptomycetaceae; genus Streptomyces; species Streptomyces cinereospinus. The sequence goes on from NZ_JBHMCY010000012.1 coordinate 106,654, forward strand.
GGATGCCACTCTCGCCGATCCGGTACAGAACAGACTGACCAGATGTCGAGTCTCCATACACATAACCCACGACCGCGTACTGCACGTCCCCGTACTCGACACCCGCATCCGCGAGCGCCGCACGGACCGCGCCCTCCCCTATCTCCACGTAGGGTTTTGCCCTGCTCGGTGTAGCGAACGGGACCATGCCGACCCCTGCCACCCGTGCCTTACCAGCCATGCTCGCTCCTCAGTCGGCGACACTGAAAACGCTACCCTCACTCCGATCAAATTCCTAGTGTTGATTCACATAGCGTTGGTAGCGTGGAAGGCCGCAGGACCGAGGAGCCGGATGCCGGGGCCTCGGTGCGGGATTCGGACGGCCAAGGAGGGAGCCGCCGACCGGCTCAGCGGGGCCGTGTCCCACGGCCGGAGCCGGACAGGCGGCCAGGTGCGGGCAAGAGCCCTTGGAGGCCCGGTGAACCTGGCGACCAAGACGGCCGCCATGAAGCGCTACGGCCGGTTCCCCTTCATCCAGAGACAACGAAAGGTCATCACTCATGCAGATCGAAGGAAACGTAGCCCTGATCACCGGGGGAGCCTCCGGCCTCGGCCTGGCCACGGCCGGCCTGCTGCACGCTCAAGGCGCGGCAGTAGTGCTGTTCGACCTTCCTGGCTCGGCCGGCAAGGAAGCGGCCACGCGCCTGGGAGAAGGCGCAGCCTTCGTCCCCGGCGACGTCACCAGCCAGGAGGACGTCACCACCGCACTCGATGAAGCCCAGCGGCTGGGACGTTTGGCCATCGCCGTGAACTGCGCCGGCATCGGCAACGCCGTGAAGACCGTCGGGAAGCACGGGCCCTTCCCGCTGGCAGAGTTCACCCGTGTGGTGAACGTGAACCTCGTCGGCACCTTCAACGTCGTCCGGCTCGCCGCCACGCGCATGGCTGCCAACGATCCCGTCGACGAGGAGCGAGGCGTCATCGTGAACACCGCTTCCGTGGCCGCGTTCGACGGCCAGGTCGGACAGGCCGCCTACTCGGCCTCGAAGAGCGGCATCGTCGGCATGACCCTCCCCGTCGCCCGTGACCTCGCCGACAAGGCGGTCCGGGTGATGACGATCGCGCCCGGACTGTTCGAGACCCCGCTGCTGGCTTCCCTGCCCGACAAGGCGCGGCAGTCCTTGGGTCACCAGGTGCCCCACCCCTCGCGCCTGGGACGACCGGCCGAGTACGCCTCCCTGGTCGCACAGATCATCACCAACCCGATGCTCAACGGAGAGACCGTCCGCCTCGATGGCGCCATCCGCATGGCCCCGCGGTAGCGTCCGCCTTGACGCTCGCAGGGAGCGGCAGAACGGCCCACCGCACTGCGCCGCGCGGGCGGCGCACGCGTCCGCGTCCCCGAGCACCCGCACCGCCAAGGGGGGCGCGCACTCTCCGAGGATGTGCGCCCCCTCGGCCTTCACTGGCGGCCGACCGGTGGGCGGTCGCGTCGGGCACGGCCCGTGGCACGGCCTCTCTCCAGCCCCGGGGAACATGCTGGTCAACCGTGAGGGAAACGGGGCTTGGCCGTCCCCGGCGATGTCAAGTCCCGACCTTCCGGTTCATGACTCCGCGAGTGGCTCCGGCCTACTGGAACCGAGACGAAGGGCGCCCCAAGGGTGCCCCTCACTACCAGCGGGAGAGAAACATGGCTCGCGAGATCCGAAAGAAGTCCGTCCGCCTGGGCGTCGCGGCGTCGGCCGGACGGGTCACGGCAGGCGTCGTCCTCCCCGCCACGACGGCGTTGCCGGCCCCGACGACCGAGGTGACCGCCGCTTCGTAGGGCGGGTCAGCCGCGCGGGCCGGCACCGTGCAGCAGGGTGTCGATGATGCGGGCGGCGAGGGTGTCGGGGTCGGCGCCCTCGGTGCTGCCGTGCAAGGACTCTCCGATGAGCGCGTAGTAGGTACGGCGCACCCAGTCGAGGTCGGCCGCTTCGTCGATGAGTTTGTCGTCCTGGGCGCGCTTGAGCACGGCGATGCAGCGGCGGCCGATGTCCTGCTGGAGGACGGCGGCCTCGCTGTCCGGGTCTTCCGGCAGCCCCAGGGCGAACGCCCAGGCACCCTTGACCTGGAGCACGTTGGCGGTGATCCGGTGCATCGCCACCAGCGGCGGTGCGGTGTCCGGCCTGCCGTCGTCCACCGCCTGGGCGAGCTGACGGGCCGCGGACGTCGCCAGCGCCTCGATCAACGCCTGCCGACTGGCGAAGCGCCGGTGGATCGTCGTCCGGGCCACTCCCGCGGCCGCGGCGATCTGTTCCATGGACGCGCCGGGCTCGTCGGCGAGCACGCGCTCCGCCGCCTCCAGGATCGCGCGGACACTGCGCTCCGCGTCCGCCCTCAACGGTTGTGCCGCCTTCTCGCCCATCACGCCTCCCATTAGGCCACTTACCTCGGCACACGATACATCACGGATGCGCCAGGACAGATAGCTGCGACATATCTGTTGCAGTTCCTCGGTAAATCGGTACTCTCTCATCTCAGATGCCGTCGATCACGGAGGAACTCCCATGCACAGCACCGCCCTCGTCACCGGAGCGTCGTCCGGCCTCGGCGCGGAGTTCGCCGAGCAGCTCGCCGCCCGCGGGCACGACGTGGTCCTGGTGGCGCGCTCCGGCGACCGTCTCGCCGCGCTTGCCGAGCGCCTGACCGTCGAGCACGGCGTCCGCGCCCACGCACTGGTCCAGGATCTCGCCGAGCCGGACGCGGCCCACCGTGTCGCCCACCGGCTGGCCACCCTCGGCCTGAACGTCGATCTACTGGTGAACAACGCCGGCTTCGGCACCTGCGGCCGTTTCGAGGAGATCTCCGCGGCCCGCGACCACGACCAGCTGATGGTCAACGTCGTCGCACTGGTCGGCCTCACCCACGAGCTGCTGCCCGGCATGCTGGAGCGCGGCCGCGGCGCGGTGGTCAACGTCGCCTCCAACGCCGGCTTCCAGCCGTCCCCCTACTTCGCCGTCTACGGCGCCGCCAAGGCCTTCGTGCTGAACTTCGGCCTCGCCCTGCGCCAGGAGTACCGGCGACGCGGCATCCGCGTCCTCACCTTGTGCCCCGGCCCGGTCGAGACCGCCTTCTTCGACACCATCGGCACCCGCAAGGCGGCCGTCACCGGCTCCATGACCACCCCGCAGCCCGTCGTGCGTGCCGCGCTGCGCGCACTGGACCGCGACCGCGGCTACGTCGCCCCCGGACTCGGCAACGCCTTGAGCGCACACCTGACACCCCGCCGCCCCCGGACGATGGTCGCCGCCATCGCCGAACGCATCACCCGCAAGGTGCTGACCCCGTCCGCCGACGCCTCGACGCTCCGGGAGAACGCCGCATGAAACCCTCCACCGCCTCTGCCTTTGCCGGCGCCGCCTCGGCGATGCTGCTCGTCGGCACCTCGGCGGCCGTCTCCGCCACCATCGCCGACTACCCGGTCCTCGCCGGACAGGCCCTGCGCTACGGGCTCGCCGCAACCATCCTGATGGCCGTCGTACGCCACCAGCGCCCGCCCCGCGTCCGCCTCACGCCACGCGACCACCTCCTCCTGCTCGCGCTGGCCGCCACCGGCCTGGCCGGTTTCAACCTCTTCCTCGTCGAAGCCACCCGGCACGCCGGCCCCGCCATGATCGGCACCGTGATCGGAGCCGTGCCCCTCGTCCTCGCCCTCGCGGGGCCGCTGATGGAACACCGGCGCCCCACTCCCCGCACCGTCGGCGCCGCGCTCGTCGTCGCACTCGGCGCGGCCGTCGCCGCCGGCCTCGGCTCGGGCAGCCTGCCGGGCCTTCTGCTGTCCCTGGGCGCGCTCGCCTGTGAGGTGGCCTTCTCCTTGCTCGCCCTCCCGCTCCTGCCCAGGATCGGCCCCCTGAGGGTCGCCGCGTACCCCGCCGCCCTGTCCGTACCGATGCTGCTGGCGGCGAGCCTCGCTCTGGAGGGCACGACCGTCCTGCGGCTGCCCACACCCGGCGAAGCAGCTGCTTTCGGCTACCTCGGAGCGATCGTCACCGCGGCCGCATTCTTCCTCTGGTACGACGCGCTGCGACGTCTCGGTGCCGACCGAGCGGGCCTCTTCGCCGGTCTCGTACCCGTGGGCGCCCTGGTCACCACGGTCGCACTCGGCCTCGGCCAGGCGGGCCCCGCCGACGTCACCGGCGCCCTGCTCGTCGCCTCGGGCGTCTACCTGGGCTTCGGTCGGCCCAGCCGCGTCAGCCGGGGAGCACGCCGTCCTCGGGCGAGTCTCCACGAGCCGGTCCGATCAGCTCTCCGGCGACGCCCCGACCCGGTCCCGCCCCGAGTCTCCTCACGAACAACGACAGGTCCCGGTCCTGCCGGGCCGCCGCGACGTCCGTCATCCGAACTGCCCACGCCCGCCGCCGCCACAGCCGTTCCGCTTGACTGACGGGCAGTTTCACCGCTGCCCTGTCGTAGACGCGCGGGCCTTCGGCGCCGTCTCCCCAAGCCAGTCGCTGCCAAGGGTCGGCGGGAGCTTCTTCGACGAGCTGGTCGGTGCGTCAGAAGCCGGCAAGAGATCGCGACTTGGGTCCCGTGACGACGTAGCCGAATCCGAGCTGCTCGAGCAGGCGGCGGACGTTCCAGCCCTGTCCGCGGGCCCCGTCCGCGGTGACCCAGGCGGCCGGCGAGCCCGCGGCGACGCAGCGGCGGACGGTGTGCGGGCCCGTGCGGCCCAAGACATGTACAGACTCCGCTGATCAAGCTCGGCTCGCGGAATCGGGCCGGCGCGGTCGCGTTCGCCTACGAGTTGGGCATCACCCGCGGCGAACCAGCGGGAGTGATGCAGTCCAACGTGTCGGGCGAGGCGGCTCGCGCCCGTCACCAGCTTGGACGCTTGATGCCTCACCGAGAGGTCAGAGCGGTCGGCTAATCCCGTCCGCTGAACGCCAGCTAATTCCCAGGCCGACCATCACGACACCCGACGCCCCACCGATCCAGGACAGCCGACGCGGTGACCTGGCAAGCCAATTGCGGGCCGTTCCGGCCACAAGGCCCCACGTCGCGTCGGAAACCAAGGCAACAAGGACGCAGATCAAGCCCAGCAGCAACAGCTGCACCTGGGCATTTCCCGCTGAGGCGTCCACGAATTGCGGCAGTACCGCACCAAAGATCAGCAGGCCCTTTGGATTGCTTACCCCGACAACGAAGCCCTCCCGGACGACCCGCCCCGGACGTCCCGCCGATGACGCGGTCCCTTCCTGCACGGTCAGCAGATGACGGTGCCGCCAGGCCTGAACACCGAGGTAGACGAGGTAGAGAGCGCCGGCGAACGTCAGAATCGAGAACACAAGGAGGGATCGGGCAAGCAACTCCCCCAGCCCGAAGGCCACCAGCACGACCTGGACGAGCAGCCCCGCCTCGTTGCCCACCGCAGTGGAAACAGCAGCCCGCCGGCCCAGCGTCACCCCCCGGCTCACCACGAACAGGACGCTCGGCCTGGGCACGGCGATCAGCACGGTCACCACGGTCAGGAAGACTGCCAGACGCTCTAATCCGATCACCGCCACAGGATACGCGCCCGGCACCAGTGCCCCGCCGTCCGTCGAAAACAGTGAATCGTGCAGGACTATCCGGCCCTTGACAGTCTGTTCCTGTTCGCCGTATTCGACCGCGCGAACTGTTCCAGCCGGCCGAGGTCGCCTCGGCCGCGGGAACGACGACGGGCTCATGAGCCAGGTGGAGGGATGACGCACGAGCTGACGCCTGTGCAGGGTCGTTCTCTCGGTGCCCGCGCGGGCCGCGATCTCCTCGAAGCCGGGTTCCTCGGAACTGGTCTGCGCGAATTCCTCCAGGGTGGCGAGGCGGAATGCCCGCAGGAGTGCGGCACCCCGCACCGGCGGACCGTCGCGCGCGGGGCGTGCGGCGCATCCGGTTCGTTCGGCGAGGATTCGGTGGAGTCGACGGGGTCACCGACACCGTGGCCGGGTGGGCGGCGAGCGGCTGTCGCCGTCTGGTGACAGCCGGCGGAGCGACGACTCGGCGAACGAGGGCTGTTGGGGACGGGCGCCCTCAGACCGGCGGCAGCGTGACCGGCGGCGGCAGGGTCCGGCCGTCGGTCGTGAGGGCCTGGGCGAGGCGGTCGAAGTAGCTGATCAGCCCGGCCCGCAGGTCGGTCGACTCGGGGTCCAGCGCCCACTGCACCTGGAGGCCGTCGCTGATGGCCGGGATCTCGTGGGCCACCGCGCGGACGTTGGCGTCCGGGCGTAGCTCGCCGGTGGCGATCGCCGCGCGCAGGCAGCGTTCGTGCAGGGCCCGGCTCTCGGCGTAGCGCTGCCGGAAGCGCTCGTGCGCCGGGTGGGTCGGGTCGCTCGCCTCGGCGGAGAGCTGGACGAAGAGCTGGAGCCTGCCGGGGTGGGCGAGGTTGTAGGCGGTGGCCTCCACCATGGCGTCACGCAGGGGCGCCAGGCCGTTCAGCAGGCCGGCCGCCTCCAGTGCGAGCACGCGATCGCGGGTGCGGGCTTCGTGCCGTTCGAGGACGGCCACCAGCAGCCGTTCCTTGGAGCCGAAGTGATGCACGACCACCGTCGCGGAGGTTCCGGCGTCGGCGGCGATGCGGGCCAGTGAGGAGCTGCCGTATCCCGCCTGCGCGAAGGCCGCGGTCGCGGCGGCGAGGATCGCCTCGCGGCGTGCGTCGGCCGCGGCGTAGGTGCCGGTGGCCCGCCGTCTGCCCGCCGACGTGCGGCGCGACGGTGAGGATCCAGCCGTTCGGGTCATGCGCCTCAGCCTACCGAGGGTTGCCCCGTCCTCCCGGCCCGCCCGGACGGACCGCTCGCCGATGAGATCTGCGTCACTTTTTTAAATTATGTGATGCATTCAGTTTTAACGTGCTCCGAACGACGAGCGACGACGCCGTCGCGGCAGGAGGAACACGATGAAGACCTTTCTCACCGGCAGGCGGGCACCGGTCGTGACCGAGGGCGCGGTCACGACCGAGCCCCCGGCGCCCGGTACTGCCGAGCTGCCCGGCTACAGCACGGGCTTCGCGGTCCGTCTCGTCGCCGCGCAGTTCCTCATCTCGCTCGCGCTGTTCACCCCGGTCACGGTCTCGCTGTCCCTTCGGGTCGGACAGCTCGATCCGGACGGCAAGTCCTCCTCGCTCAGCACGGTCCTGGCCGTCGGCGGTTTCCTCGCGCTGATCGGCGGCCCGCTCTTCGGAGCGCTGTCCGACCGCACCACGTCCCGTTTCGGCCGTCGGCGGCCCTGGGTGATCGGCGGCATGGCGGCCGGTCTCGGCGGCCTGCTGATCACCGGTCTCGCCCAGAGCGTCGCCGTCCTGGGTATCGGCTGGGCGATCACCCAACTCGGCATCAACGCCACGCTGTCCGCGCTGCACGCGGTCCTCGCCGACCGGGTTCCGGAGCAGGCCCGGGGCCGGGTCGCCGGTGCGGTGGGGATGATGACGTACGTGGCCATGGTGGCCGGCGCCGTCACGGCGCAGGCGCTGGACGGGTCACCCCTGCTGCTGTTCACCGGCCCCGGCGTGCTCGGTCTGGCCGGAGCGGCGCTGATCACCAGAGGGCTGCGCGGTGACCCGCCGGCCGACGCGGGGACGCTGCCGCCGTTCGCGCTCGGGGCCTTCTTCCGCTCGTTCTGGGTCTCGCCGCGCCGGTACCCCGACTTCGCGTGGAACTTCGCGGGCCGCTTCCTGGTCTTCGTCGGCGTCTCCTCCGTCACCGGCTACCAGCTCTACTTCGCCGAGGACCAGCTCGGTCAGAGCACGGACCAGGCCACGGGAACGGTGGCCGCCGGCATGACCGTCATGACCGTGGGCGCGGTCGTCGGCTCCCTGGTCTTCGGCTGGCTCTCCGACCGCACCCAGCGGCGCAAGTTCTGCGTCTACACGGGCACCGCCATCCTCGCCGCCGGCATCGCGCTCCTGGTCGCCGCCCACTCGACCGGCGTGTTCCTGCTGGCCGTCACGGTGTTCGGCATCGGCATGGGCGCGTACCTGGCCGTGGACACCGCCATCGCCATCACCACGCTGCCCCGCGCCGAGGACGCCGCGAAGGACCTGGGCGTCCTCAACGTCGCCAACGCCCTTCCCCAGTCACTCGTCCCGGCCATCGCCCCCCTGCTGCTGGGCATCGCCAGCGACGACGGGACGAACTACCAGGCGCTCTACCTCTTCAGCGCCGTGGCCGCCGCCGCGGGCGCGGTGGCGCTGCGGTTCATCCGCTCCGTGCGCTGACGGCCGTCCGGCCCTCCCCCGTAAGCCCTCACCTCCCGACCCCCCCTGGAGCCACCCCGTGACCACACCGGCGACCACCGGCACCTACCGCGACGCCACCCTCCCCGTCGAGCAGCGCGTCACCGACCTGCTGGCCCGCATGACCGTGGAGGAGAAGGCCGGCCTCCTCTTCCAGACCATGCTCACGATGAACCCCGACGGCACCCTGGCGGAGGGGACCGGACTGCTCCCGTACACCGCCCGCGAGCTGGTGGGCGAACGGCGGATGACCCACTTCAACCTCCTCGGCGGGGCGGGCCCGCGGCAGATGGCCGAGTGGCACAACCACCTCCAGGAACTGGCCGAAGACTCCCGTCTGGGCATCCCGGTCACCCTGTCCTCCGACCCCCGCCACGCCTTCACCGACAACCCCGGCACCGCCATGCGCGCCGGCGCCTTCTCCCAGTGGCCCGAGACCCTCGGCCTGGCCGCGCTCGGCGACCCCGAGCTGGTGCGGGAGTACGCCGACACCGTGCGCCGCGAGTACCTCGCCGTGGGCATTCGGCTCGCCCTGCACCCGCAGATCGACCTGGCCACCGAGCCGCGGTGGGCGCGCGGCAACGGCACCTTCGGCGAAGACGCCGACCTGACCTCCCGCCTGGTCACCGCCTACCTCGAAGGGCTTCGCGGGCCGGGCGACGGACTCGGCCCGGACAGCGTCGCCGCGATGGTCAAGCACTTCCCCGGCGGCGGCCCGCAGAAGGACGGCGAGGACCCGCACTTCGCCTACGGCCGCGAGCAGGTCTATCCCGGCGGCTTCTTCGACTACCACCTCCAGCCCTTCAAGGCTGCGCTCGCCGCAGGCGCGACCCAGATGATGCCCTACTACGGCATGCCCGTCGGCACGCCGTACGAAGAGGTCGGCTTCGGCTTCAACAAGGGCGTCATCACCGGACTGCTCCGCGAGCAGCTCGGTTTCGACGGCATCGTCTGCACCGACTGGGGCCTGATCACCGACAGCGAGCTGTTCGGCGAACCGATGCCCGCCCGCGCCTGGGGAGTGGAGCACCTCACCCCGTTGCAGCGGGCGGCGAAGGTCCTCGACGCGGGCGCCGACCAGTTCGGCGGCGAGCACCGCACCGACCTCGTGGTGGAACTGGTCGGCTCGGGCCGCGTCACCGAACAGCGCCTCGACCGCTCCGTACGCCGCCTGCTGACCGAGAAGTTCCGCCTCGGCCTCTTCGACGACCGCCGCTACGTCGACCCGGACCGGGCGGAGGAGACCGTCGGCAACGCGGAGTTCCGCGCGCGCGGCGAGGTCGCGCAGCGCCGCTCGCTCACGCTGCTGAAGAACGACGGGGTCCTGCCGCTGAGCGGGCGGCCGAAGCTGTACGTGCGCAATGTCTCCGCCGAGTCGGCCGCTCTCCACGGTGACGTGGTCGAGGAGCCCGCCGCCGCCGATCTCGCCGTCCTGCGGCTGTCCGCCCCGTACGACCCGCGGCCCGGCGGCTTCGAGTCGTTCTTCCATGCCGGCCGGCTCGACTTCCCCGCCGAGGAGCTGGCGGAGATCCTGACCCTGCTGCGGACGGTGCCCACGGTCGTGGCCATCCACCTCGACCGCCCCGCCGTCGTCCCGGAGATCGCGGAGCACGCCGCCGCGCTGCTGGGCGTCTACGGAGCCTCCGACGCGGCGCTGCTCGACGTCCTCTTCGGCCATGCCGACCCGCGGGGCCGGCTGCCCTTCCAACTGCCCCGCTCCGTGTCCGAGGTCGAACGGAGCCTGCCGGACCAGCCCCAGCAGAGCACGGACCCGCTCTTCCCGTTCGGGCACGGTCTGCGGTACCCCGCGCGGCAGGACCGGCCCGCGTAGGCGCACCTTCCCGTCCCCGCGCTCGCGGATGCCGGCACGAGGAACACGCCCCAGAGTGAACGACCGAGTATCCCGCCCCAACATTCCTCACCCTCAGGCGGCTCGACCGATGGCCCAGATGCCGGCCTGCCCCTCTGCCAGGTCCTCGACGTCCCTCGGAACCTGCTGAGGTGCCGGACCGGCACCTGCACGGCCTGCGGCCGGCCCTTCACACCGCCTGGGCGGAATCGCGTGGGCGTCCGGCGTCCCTGGCCTCGGCCGTGGCGGCGACCTCCAGAGGCAGACCGGCGGACCAGGCCCTCCATGGCCGTCCCGGCGTCCCTGCGGGCCATGGGGGACAGCGCACGCCAGGCGGCAGCGGCGTGCTGTTCACCGACCTGCATGCCAGGCGGCAGCGGCGTGCAGGTCGGTGAACAGCACGGGGCATCCGGGCGGCGGCACCGGCTGCTCGTCCTCGGGTCCGTGGCGGCCGGGACGGGGGGCGGGGGCGGCGGCTGCGCCGGCCGGAGCGGGGCGGGCTCTGGCCGGTGCCTGGGCGGCTCTGGCCGGTGCCTGGGCGGCCGCACGTTCCGTACCGCGACTACTCACCCCAGGTCCGGGCGACGGAGGTGCTCGGCGCCGCCGAAGCGCCCGACCGCCCTCCCCGCTCACCGGCGACCGCCACGCCTCTGCCGTGCCCGGGACCGTGGGGCGGCGCTTGGGTCACTTGATGAAGCCCTCGACGACCTTCGGCGGCCAGGTGCCGGCCTTGAGGACGCCCATGGAGTAGGTGCGGGAGACCAGGGCGGCGCGGTTGGGGACCTTGAGCCTGCGCAGCAGGCCGGTGACGTGGTACTCCACGCCCTGTCGGCTCAGGTGCAGCCGGCCCGCCAGCGGTTGGCGTAGTCCTGGCCGGTGGTGCCGACGAAGAGCCGGTGGTGCTGCCCCGCAGGCCGGACGGGTCGATGCCGGCCCGTTCGAACGCCTCCCAGGAGGTCTCCAGGAGCAGGCGCTGCCGCGGGTCCATCGCCAGGGCCTCGCGCGGGGAGATGCCGAAGAACCCGGCGTCGAAGCCTCCGACGTCGTGCAGGAAGCCGCCGCGGCGGGTGGCGCTGACGCCTCGGTTGTCGTGGCCGCCGCCGAAGAGGGCGTCGAGTCCCAGCCGCGGTCGGTGGGGAAGCCGGTGATGCGGTCCTCGCCGTCGGCGAGCATGCGCCACAGGTCTTCGGGGGTGTCGACGCCGCCGGGCATCCGGCAGGCCATGCCGACGATGACGATGGGTTCCTCGGCGATGCCGGCCGCGACGGCGGGGGCGCCCGTCTCGCCGTGTTCGTCGAGGAGTTCGGCCACCAGGTGCGCGGCGAGGGAATGCGGGGTGGGGTAGTCGAAGACCAGAGTGGCGGCGAGGCGCAGGCCCGTGACGGTGGTGAGGCGGTTGCGCAGTTCGACGGCGGTCAGCGAGTCGAAGCCGAGCTCGCGGAACTCGCGGCCGGGGTCGACGGCCTTGGCCGAGGAGTGGCCGAGCACTGCGGCGGCCTCCGCGCGGACCAGTTCGACGGCGTGCCGGACCCGTTCGTGCTCCGGGAGGTCGAGGAGGCGGCGGGCGAGGTCGGCCGCGGTGCTCGCGCCGCCGACCGCGGTGGCGGCGGCGCGGCGGGTGCCGCGCACCAGGTTGCGCAGGAGCGGCGGCACGAGGCCGGGTGGGCGGGCGTCAGGGGACGTGGCGCCGACGGCGACGATCAAAGGCTCGTCGGAGCCGGTCGCCGTGTCGAAGAGGGCCAGTCCGCGTTCGACGGGCAGCGGCGCGGCACCGGAGGCGGCGATGCGTGGCGCGTCGAGGAGGTCCCGGCGGCCGGTGACGGCGAGCACGGCGCGGTGCTCCAGCGCGGCGCGGGTGGTGCCCAGCGACAGCGCGAGGTCGGCGGTGGCCGGGGCCCCGGGCGGGGCGTCGGCGAGCCGGTCGCGCAGGCGGGCCGCCTGGTCGGCGAGGGCGTCGGCGCTCGCCGCGGTGAGCGGCACGGGCAGCGGCCGCAGGGTGTTCCCGGCGGGCGCGGGCGCGGGTTGTTCGAGGGCCTGTTCGAGGATGACGTGCGCGTTGGTGCCGCTGGCGCCGAAGGAGGACACGCCCGCGCGGCGGGGCCGCCCGGTCTCGGGCCACTCGGCGGGCTCGGTGAGCAGCCGCACGGCGTCCGGGTCCCAGTCGACGTGCCGGGAGGGCGTGTCGGCGTGCAGGGTGCGGGGCGGTACGCCGGGCCGCAGGGCGAGGACCATCTTGATGACCCCGGCGACACCGGACGCGGCCTGCGTGTGCCCGATGTTGGACTTGACGGAGCCGAGCAGCAGCGGGCGGTCCGGGTCGCGTTCGCGGCCGTAGGTGGCGAGCAGGGCCTGTGCCTCGATGGGGTCACCGAGGGTGGTGCCGGTGCCGTGCGCCTCGACGGCGTCGACGTCCCGGGCGGTGAGCCCCGCGGCGGCGAGCGCCTTGCGGATGACGCGCTGCTGGGACGGACCGCTGGGCGCGGTCAGTCCGTTGCTCGCGCCGTCCTGGTTGACGGCCGAGCCGCGCAGGACGGCGAGGACTTCGTGGCCGCGGCGCCGGGCCTCGGAGAGCCGCTCGACGACGAGCAGGCCCACGCCCTCGGCCCAGGCGGTGCCGTCGGCCTCGTCGGCGAACGCCTTGCAGCGGCCGTCCGGGGAGAGCGCGCCCATCTCGCCGAACTCCACGAAGCCGACCGGTGTCGACATCACGGTGACGCCGCCGGCCAGGGCCAGGGAGCACTCGCCGGCGCGGATCGCCCGGGCGGCCAGGTGCAGCGCCGTCAGGGAGGGGGAGCAGGCGGTGTCCACGCTGACGCAGGGGCCCTCCAGACCGAGCGTGTAGGAGAGCCGGCCGGGAGAGCAGGCTCGCCGACTGGGCGGTCTCCACGTGCCCGGTCTGGCCGGCGGCGGGACGGTAGTCGCCGCTGCCGCCGCCGACGAAGACGCCGGTGTCGCCGCCGCGCAGTGTCGTCGGGTCGATGCCGGCCCGCTCCAGCGCCTCCCACGCGGCCTGGAGCACGATCCGCTGCTGCGGGCCGATGACCAGGGCCTCGCGCGGCGAGATGCCGAAGAACGCCGGGTCGAAGTCGGCGACGTCGTCGAGGAAGCCGCCCTCGCGGGTGACGCTGCGGCCCCGGCCGTCCCGGTCGCCGTGCAGCAGCCGCTCCAGGTCCCAGCCGCGGTCGGTGGGGAAGCCGCCGATGGCGTCGGTGCCGGCGCCGACCAGCTCCCACAGGTCCTCGGGCGAGGTGACACCGCCGGGGTAGCGGCAGGCCATGCCGACGATCACGATCGGATCGTCGCCGTCGGCAGCGGCGGCGGCGTGGGCGGCCGGGGTGCCGGTGACGGTCTCCTCGCCGAGCAGGTCGGCCAGGAGCCGTCCGGCCAGGGCGGTGGGCGTCGGGTGGTCGAAGACCAGCGTGGCGGGCAGCGTCAGACCGGTCGCCGTGGCGAGCCGGTTGCGCAGGTCGACGGCGGTCAGCGAGTCGAAGCCGAGATCCTTGAAGGCGTGGCCGGCGGGGACCGCGTCGGCACCGGAGTGGCCGAGCACCGAGGCGACCTCGGCACGGACCAGCTCCAGCAGGGTGCGCTCGCGCTCGGGCCGGCCCATCGGGCGCAGCCGGTCCCGCAGCGCCGCGGCCGTGCCGCCGTCCCCGTCCTCGCCCGTCCCGGCGCGCAGCGCCTCGCGGGCCTCGGGCAGGGCGGTGCACAGCAGGCCGGGACGGGTCCGGGTGAACGCCGGGGCGAACCGGTCCCACACCACGTCGGCGACGGTCACCGAGGCGGGGGCGACCGGGTCGGCGGCGGCCTCGCCGGTCACCGCGGCCAGTGCGGCGAGCGCCCGGCCCGGCTCCATCGCGGGCAGTCCGCTGGCGCGCAGGTGCGCGGCGAGCCCGTCGGGTCCCGCGCCCTGCCAGGCGCCCCAGGCGACGAGGACGGCGTTGACGCCGCGGGCGCGGTGCCCGATCAGTTAGGAGATCCGGTCCTTTCGGGGGTTGGCCTGTCCCCGGCTGAGGCCCCAGACCTGGTAGCCCAGGCCGAGGAGGTGTTCCGCCAGGTACGAGCCGTCCTGCCCGGTGATTCCGGTGATGAGTGCGCGCTTGGACATCTTCCCTCTTTCCACCGCCGCGTCGAGGACCGGCCGGGCGGTCGTCCGTACCCGTGGGAGTGGACTGGTCGACAGCTCGTGTGTCCACGCGGGCGCCGACCGGCGGCCTGCGCTCACGAGCCGTCCTCGTTGCGGTCATGCAAGCACGGCGGTCGCTAAGGAATGTGCGAGTCTTTTCCGGTGCCGCCCTCCGCGCTCGGTCAGCACGGCGGTTCCCGGCCGGGTGACCGCGGCCGCGCGGGCCGGCCTGGCGACCACGTCCACGACGAGGCCGCCGGGTCCACGGCGCCGCCCCGAGCCGGGACGGGCGTCGCTCACCTGTCCCGGCGCCGGGATTCCGCGGAGGCGGTGACCTCGGGGTCCCTTCGGTCGGCGACGTGGTCGGACAGCAGTCGCAGCGCGTCGGCCGAGGCCCTGTCGTTGGGTGTGTAGATCTCGAGCCGGTGGTCGGGGCTGTCGGGCTGGAGCCACACCTGGTAGTCGACGCCGATCCTCCCGACGGACGGGTGGTGCAGACGCATGGTGCCCACGGTGCAGTCCGCGACGTCGCCTTTGGCCCACAGCGTGGCGAAATCCACGCTGTGCATGGCGAGTTCGCCGATCAGCTCGGCCAGGCGGGCATCGGTGGGGTACCTGCCCGCGGTGAGCCGCAGGTAGGCCACGTGGGTCCGGGCCAGTTCGGCCCAGTTCAGGTACAGGTCCCGGGTGAGAGGGTCGAGGAAGAACATCCTGGGTACGGACGGCCGTTTGAGGTCGCGGGGCGCGTCGAACCCGACGTGTTCCGCGACGAGCGCGTGTCCGGTGCGGTTCCAGGCCAGCACGTCGCCGCGGCGGCCGAGCACGACGGCCGGGGTGGTCTCTCCCAGGGACGCCAGCAGCGCCAGCGCTCGTGCGTGCGGCCTTTCGGGGCGGGGACGCACCAGGCGTGACACGGTTGGCCGGCGGGCGAGGTTGTGCAGGTGGGCCGTTTCGGCCGGATCGAGCCGGAGCACGCCGGCGAGCGCGTCGAGGACCTGTTGGGACGCCGTGCCGGCCTGATCCTGTTCCAGCCGCGTGTAGTAGCCGACGCTGACGCCGGCGAGCTGCGCGAGCTCCTCACGGCGCAGGCCCGGTACGCGCCGTGTGGCGCCGTAGGCACGCAGTCCGACGTCGGCGGGCGTGACCCGGTCGCGACGGCTCTTGAGGTATGTCCCGAGGCTCTCCAGCACCATGAGTGCGAGCGTAGGCGCGCCGGGCCGTGTCATGGGTGCCCCTGGGAGGTGTACCCATGACACGGGCTGGTTGCCGAGCGGACGGCGCCGCACCGTTCGGAAGCATGAACGAACAACGTGTTCCCCACTCACCCGGTCCGCGGCAGTGGCTCGGTCTGCTCGTGGTACTCGGCCCGGTCCTGCTGGTCGCGATGGACGGTTCGGTCCTGTTCCTGGCCATGCCCGAGGTCGCCGCAGCCTTGTCGCCGACCGCCGACCAGGCGTTGTGGATCCTGGACGTCTACGGATTCGCCGTCGGGTCCCTGCTCATCGCCTTCGGCAACCTCGGCGACCGGTACGGTCGGCTGAAACTGCTGGTGACCGGCGCGGCGGTGTTCGGCGCCGGCTCGGCGGGAGCGGCTTTCGCGTCCACACCGGAACTGCTGATCGCCTGCCGGGCGCTGATGGGCGTGGCCGGAGCCACGCTGCTGCCGTCGGCGCTGGCGGTACTGAGCGAACTGTTCCCCGACCCCCGCCGGCGGGCCCGGGCCATCGGGATCTTCGCAGCCACCTTCGCGGCCGGGTTCGCGATCGGCCCGGTCGTCGGCGGCCAGTTGCTGAGCCGATTCTGGTGGGGATCGGTCTTCCTGGTCAATCTCCCCGTCGTCCTGCTGTTCCTCGTGCTCGCCCCGCTCCTGCTCCGTGAGGTACGCGCCACCCGAGGCGGCCGCGTCGACGGCCTGAGTGTCGTGCTGTCCGCTGCGGGGGTCCTGCTGACCGTCTACACGATCAAGCACACGGCCGCGGAGGGGCCGTCCGGGGCGCCGGTGGCTGCGGGAATCGTCGGCGTCGCCGCGCTGGTGTGGTTCGTCCGGCGGCAGCTCCACCTCCGGCATCCGCTGGTCGACCTGCGCCTCTTCCGCGACCGGGTGTTCACCGTCGCGGTCGTCACCGGGCTGCTGCCTCTGGCCGCGTGGTCGGCGGTGGCCTACCTCGGCGGCATCTACCTCCAGTCCGTCCTCGAACTGCCCGTCATGGAAGCCGCCCTCGTCACGCTTCCCGGCGCCGCCGTGCTCACCGTCACCTGCGTCGTCACACCGGCACTGGTCGCACGCCTCGGTACGCGAGCAGCGCTCATCACCTGCCACTTCCTCGTCGCCGTAGGCCTGCTCCTGCTGTTGCCCACCCGCGTCTCCGGCGGGATCGGCTGGTACGTGGCCTCGACCGTCGTCGCCGGCGTCGGCTACGGGATCTCCTTCAGCGCGGTCGCCGACACCGCCGTCGCGGCGGTTCCCGCGGCACGTGCCGGATCCGCGGCAGCGATCGCCGAGACCAGCAACGAGATCGGCAACGCCCTCGGCATCGCGCTGCTCGGCTCGCTGGCCGCCCTGATCTTCCGGCTCCAGGGCCCTGACCTCGCCGAAACCCTGAACGAGACACTTGTGATCCCCGGCCTCGCGCCCGCCGTCGTCGATGACGCGAAAACCGCCTTCGTCACCGGTCTGCACGCCGCAGCCGTCATCGCAGGCCTCCTCCACGGCGCACTCGGTGCGTTCGCCTCGCGCCGACTCCCTGAAGCCCTTTACGGTATGGGCGACGCCGGCCGTCGGCCGGCCGAGCAGTCCGCACCCGGTGCGTCACGCGCCGACGGGGGAGCAACACCCCGTTAGGGCTCCAGTCGGACTTCTGCGGTGCTCCTGGTCAACGGCCTGGCGGTGGCGAGTGCGGCGGGGCCCGGCATGGGCGGGGCGGTCTTGAGCCGGCCGTCCCGCCGGCGTGTGCCCGCGCTGTCGGGCCGGCTGGGCGCCGTCGACCTCGGCCACGGCGGGCGCAAGGGCGGCTGCCCAGTCGTGGAGCCGTTCGCGCCCGTCCCCCGGGCCCGCCGGCGGGCGCTGCCACGCCTCGGGTGGGGCCGGGGCGAGGAGACGACCGATCCCGGGAGACACCGCCCCGGCCGGCAGCTTGTGCTACGCGGTCTTCGCTGCTCGCAGCGAGTAGACCTGAGGAATGCCTTTCCCCGCGGGGAGACGGAAGTGGCTGTGGTCGTGCTCGTGCAGGAACTCGATGCGGAGGCCGGCGGCAGTCAGGGCGCTGACCACGTCGCCGATACCATGACGCCACTCGACGGTCACGGTCGCAGCCATGGGCGCGCTGGCGTCGGCGTAGGTGCCGGGAGCGTCCACCACGATCGGGTCGCGGTGGAAGTAGTCGTTCTCCACGGTGGCGCCGTCGTCGCCGAGCAAGTCGGCGACCGGGTGGTATTCGGCCAGGTAGAGGAAGCCCCCTTCGGCGACCAGCGCGGCAGCGGTCCGTGCCCAGCGGGCGATGTCCCCAAGCCAGCACAGCGCCCCGAAGCCGGTGTAGACGATGTCGAAGCGCTGCCCGCCAAGGGCCTGGACAGCGTCGTACACATCCGCGGTGACGAAGCGGGCGGTGGTGGCGTCGACCTGCGCGGCCAGGCCGTTGGCGGCTTTTACGGCGACTGCGGAGAAGTCCAGGCCGGTGACGGTGGCACCGCGCCGGGACCAGGACAGGGTGTCCAGCCCGATGTGGCACTGCAGGTGGAGCAGAGTCTTACCAGCGACGTCACCGACCTCGGAGAGTTCGAAGTCCCGGAGCGTGTTCCTGCCCGCAACGAAGGCGGGAAGGTCGTAGAAGGAGCCAGCCGTGTGGATGGGAACGCGTTCATCCCAGTTGGCGAGGTTGGCCGCGCGCCAGTCGGCGGCGCCTGGGGTCGTCGTCATGCCGGGCAACGCTAGTCAGGCCCACGGACGCCGATCAATCCATTTCTGCACTCCGGGTGCGCCGTTCTCCCTCGCTCAAGATCCCATAGCGGACAAGGCCCGCGGTGTACTTGTCCACCTCCGGCGCCGGCAGCCGGCCCCACTGCCGGTATCGGCGCGGCTTGTGCGCCAGCTCGTGCGCGTCGTCGGTGCGGCGGCCGGTCTCCACAACAGCATCGGCACCCCGGCCGAAACCCTCCGTCGTGCACAGCCGGAAGCGGGCAGAATTCTCTCTTCCCCCGTTGTCTTCGGCGCGGTCCTGCAAGAGGACCGCTGGTCTCCGGGCCCGGCATGGCTGGTCCTCCCTGTCGAACGCCTGACCTGCGGGGCGGTGTCACCGGGCCCGAAGGGCGCCGTCGGAGACGCTGACGCTGACGAGAGGTCTGACTGCCGCTTCACCCTGTTCGACCAGGACCTGGCATCCGAGGCCACCTGCGCCTCCAACCGGATCCGCGGCCTGCTCGGTGGTCGCGGCGGGACACCCTGCTTCCCCCGAAGGACGCCCCCATGAGTTCGCCGCAGGCTATCGAAGTCCCTGACGCCCTGGTCGCGTCGTACACGAGGAACGGTGGCGAAGAGGAACGGACCTGGACCGCCCGGCTGCCCGCGCTGGTGACGGAGTTGCTCGACCGATGGGAGTCGGAGCCCGACGGCGGCATCGGGGCAGGCGAGGCCTCACTGGTGGTGCCGGTGCGCCGCGCGGACGACACCCGCGCCGCGCTCAAACTCCAGATGCCCCGCGAGGAGACGACCGCCGCGCTGATCGGGCTGCGGGCATGGAACGGCGACGGCATCGTGCGGCTGCTCGACCACGACTCGCCGAGCGGCGCCATGCTGCTGGAACGCCTGGACGGCTCACGCATGGCCTGGACGACGACGTACTTGACCCCGTGATCGTCACCGGCTTCCACGCCAGCCGCACCCACAAGCCCACTCCCGGCCAGAAGGAAGCCAACCGCGTACTCGCCATCGGACACCGGTCGAGCACGGCTTCGCCCACCTGAAGAACTGGCGGATCCGCGCAAAAGCCCCACATCGACCCCGCTCGGACGTGCTGGGAGGCGAACCTGGTCAAGGCACCTCAGAGGACTCAGAAGTCAAGTGGCCCCTCGGCGGAGTCGGCTGGTGAGCCATGAGCTGGGAAAGGACGAGGCGTGTTTTCGTCGCCGGGCGAAAGACACGCACGGGGTACGCCTGCTGCTGCCAGGGTGTGCTCATGAATACGACACCGGACGGACGGCCGATTCCTCCCGCGCACGCCGACGAGCGGACCATGTTGGAAGCGTGGTTGGACTTCCACCGTGCGACGCTCACCCTGAAGTGCTCGGGCCTCGCAGATGGCCAGGTACGGCTTGCTGTGGCGTCACCCTCGTCGATGACGCTGCTCGGACTCGTGCAGCACATGGCTGAAGTGGAGCGCAACTGGTTCCAACGTGTTTTTGCAGGTCAAGACGTGTCGCCTGTCTTCGGGGAGAGCAACCACGACGGCTTTGCCCTTCGGCCTGAACGAGGGCTCGACGTGGCGGTGGCCGCATGGCAGGCGGAGGTCGCTCGCGGCCGTGAGTTGATCGCTGACGCATCGCTGGACGACTCCGGCCACCTGTCCGAACTGGAAGCGGGTCACGTCGGCGATCAGGGAGTCTCCCTGCGCTGGATCATGGTGCACATGATCGAGGAATACGCACGTCACAACGGGCATGCCGACCTCATCCGCGAGCAGATCGACGGATCTACCGGCACGTGAGACGTGCTCGCGCGGTGAGGAGGTGACCAGAACCTCTGGCCGACTCCAGGTCACGCGGCAGCGTGGAGCGGTGGCGGCAGTCGGTCACCTCGGGGTCTGAGAGCGTGCGGGGTGAATCTGGTGGAGCCCCAGCGGTGCTGGAGGCGGCAGGGGTTCGGCGTGATCGCCGGGGCGCATGGACTGAAGGAAGTAGGCGACCAGACGCCGCGATGCGGCTACGGCACTCTCCTGGGGCTGTCCGGCGAAGGAGCCGTTGGCCAGGAGCAGGAGGGCGATGTCGGAGAGGTCGAAGTCGGAGCGCAGTTGTCCAGTGTCCTTGGCGCGTTGTACGAGCCTGCTCAGGCCGATGTGGGCGCGGGTGTGCTCACGCTCGTAGTCGAGGGCGTGGGGGAACTGGGCCAGGAACGCTCCGGCGAAACCCCGGTCGGCGGCCTGCATGGTGCACACCTTCTCCAGGAGCAGGCACAGCCCGTGCCAGGGGTCGGGATCTCGCAGGGCGTCGTCGAGGGCGCCCGCGCACAGGGCGAGCTGGTCGGTGAAGGCGGCCGTGACGAGCGCGGCACGGGTGGGAAAGCGCCGGTAGAGGGTGGCGACACCCACTCCGGCGCGGCGGGCGACAGCGCTCAGGGGGGCGTCGATGCCCTGGTGGGCGAACGTCTCGCGGGCGGCTTCGAGGATGCGTTCGCGGTTGTGCCGAGCGTCGGCGCGCAGCCCGGCGGCTTCCGGAGCGGGTTCACAGGCACCGGCAGGTGGCGGCCGGTGCGCGTTGTGAGATGGCTGAGCAGGCATTTCTCTCACTTCGTCATAAGTGGAAGAGGGTGTCCAGTTACGGGGTTAGCGTAAATCCACCGGCGGAGGCAATCGCCCCGCTCGCACCCGTCGACGCGAAGCAGGACGAGATCATGAGTGAGATGCGCGCAGCGCTCTTCGACCGCTACGGGCCCCCAGAGGTCCTTTACGTGGGCAGCATGCCCATTCCGACCGTCCAGCCCGAGGAGGTGCTGGTACGGGTCCACGCCGTCAGCGTCAACGGTGGTGAGCTGCCTGGGCGGGCCGGGAAACTGCGTCTGGTGACGGGCCGCGCCTTCCCCAAGGTGACCGGCATCGACTTCGCCGGAGAGGTCGCCGAGACCGGGTCGTCGGTGACCGGCGTGCGGGTGGGAGACCGGGTGTGGGGCCTGCTGGGCCGCGAGTCCGGCAGCATGGCGGAGTACGTTGCCGTCCGGCCCCGGCAGATCGCCCCCGCCCCCGACAATCTCAGTTTCGTGCAGGCCGTCTCCCTGCTGGCGGGTGGGACGACATCGGTGACCGCACTGCGCGACAAGGCCGCCCTCAAGCCCGGCGAGCGTCTGCTGGTCCGCGGTGCCGCCGGCGGCGTGGGCAGCGTCGCTGTGCAGATCGGCAAACTCTTCGGCGCCCATGTCACCGCGCTGGCCGGCGCCAGGAATCTCGGCTTCGTCCGCGGCCTGGGCGCGGACGAAGCCTTGGACCACCGGACAACCCACCCCTCCCGGCTGGGCAGCTTCGATGTCATCGTCGACACCGCCGGAACGCGGCAGCACGTCTTCCGCCGCCTGCTGGCCCCCGGCGGGCGCATGGTCGCGGTCACCATCGACACCAGCGCGCCTTTCACCAGTCTCGCCCGCATCCTCGCCTCGACCGTCCACGGCACGGGACGCATCCGGGCCTTCAGCGGCAACCCCGGCACCGAACTGCTCACCGAAGTCTCCCGGCACGCCCAGAACGGCGACATCGTGCCGGTCGTCGACACCGTCCATCCTCTTGAAGAGATCGCCGGAGCCCATCGAGCCCTGGAAGCCGGCGGGGTGCGCGGCAAGCACGTCATTCGGATCGTGTGAAACCGGGGAGCACCGCGGACTGACTCCCGTCGGCGTGCACTGGAGACGCGTTACGGCCTCTCCGTCGACCAGGCCGACACCCCCACCCAGTACGCCTTCTCCACCTGCCCCGACACACCCCTCGCCTGATCCGGCCCCGCCACCCGCTCCTCCTGTCCCGCGAGCGGATGCCGTCATGTGCGACGGCAGGCAGGGACTGGCCGACCGGTGCCTGCGACGGCGTCGGCCAAGGGCGTGGGACGCCCAGGGCTGTGCCCCGGTAGACGCGGTCAAGGAGCCGGACGCCGACACCGCGACGCCGACGCGCACGAGCCTGAGCGCGGCTTGCTTTCAAGCGCGCTCGAAGCTTTAGTGTCGGGGCCATGACCACGACGAACGAGACGAAGACATGGATCATCACGGGCGCGAGTTCGGGACTCGGCCTGGCGCTCGCCGAGGCGGCACTCGCGGCCGGCGAGCTTGTGATCGGGACCGCGCGACGGGTCGACCGGTTCGACGGGCTCAAGGCGCGGTACGGGGACCGGCTCCTCGCCGTTGAGCACGATGTACGCGACACAGCGGGAGCGGCCGCGGTCGTACAGCGGGCGCTGGAGGTGTTCGGGCGCATCGACGTGCTCGTCAACAATGCCGGCGCCGGACAGGTCGGCGCCGCCGAAGAGATCACGGATGCCGCGCTGCGGGCCATGCTCGAGCAGCACCTGTTCGGCCCGGCCGCCTATGTGCGTGCCGTGCTGCCCCACCTGCGGGAGCGTCGCTCGGGTGCGATCGTGCAGATGAGCAGCCAGGGCGGGCGGATGTCGTTCCCCGCCGTCGGCAGCTACTCAGCCGGCAAGTTCGCGCTCGAGGGCTGGTCGGAGGCGCTCGCGGGCGAGGTCGCACCGTTCGGCATCCGCGTCCTCATCGTCGAGCCCAGTCGCTTCCGCACCGCGTTCAACGCCGCCGACGTGCTCAACACAGCGCAGCAGAACTCGATCTACGACGAGACTATCGGTGCCGTGCGCGCAAACATGGCCGAGGCCGACGGCGTCCAGGAGGGCGACCCGGCACGCGCCGCCCAGGTGATCCGCGACATGCTCGACACCCCCGACGCGCCGCTCCGGATCCCGCTCGGTGCCGAGGCGGTTCGCAACCTCACGCGTGTCTACCGGGGTGCGCTCGAAGACGTCGAGAAATGGGCGTCTGTGAGCGAGTCGGCAGACTTTCCAGGCATGCCGCCCGCGGTGCGCGCGTTCTGAACGACGTACGCTGTTGGTCATGGCCACTGAAGCGCTCATCGAACGCATCCTCGCTGCCAGCGACGGGCCGTCCTCGTCGGCAATCGATGCGCTGCACGAGCTGCTCGACGAGGCCACGATCGAGGCCTCGGCGCTGCCCAAGAGTGTCGCCGAGGCCGCCCGGCTTGTCGGCCTGTCGACGCACACCCTCCGGTACTACGAGCAGGAGGGACTCGTGCGGCCCGCTCGCAACGCCACCGGGTACCGCAAGTACTCCGCGTGCGACCTGCGCCGCCTCGTCTTCCTCACCCGGATGCGCCTGTCCGGCATGACCATGACCGACCTCAAGCGCTACATCCAGCTCGTCGAGCAGGGCCCGAGCACCATCCCGGAACGCCGCCGCATCATGCTCGACCAGCAGGACCGAATCATGCGGCAGATCCGCGAGCTCGGCCTGGCGCTGGAGACCACCGAGTACAAAATACGCGTCTACGACGGACACCCGGAAGGCTGACGCCCGCCCGCTGTCCAACGGGCCGATGCGAGCGTGTTTCCTAGTAGTGCTTGGTCAGGTCGATTCGCCGGCGGCGTGTCCGTTTGGTCGGGTGC